>CBIHPZ010000237.1:0-6108 GCA_966211865.1 uncultured Aquabacterium sp. | reverse complement strand
TCTACACCGGCATCACCGGCAGCCACATCCGCGGCCAGAACTCCACCGGCATGGTCATCGTGCGCGACAACCGCGAGGTGACCACGGTGGACGTGAACCGCGTGGTCGAGACCGCCAAGGCCATCAACATCCCGAACGACCAGCGCCTGCTGCTGGTCGAGCCGCAGGAATTCATCATCGACGGCCACGAGGTGAAGGAGCCGATCGGCATGAGCGGCAGCCGGCTCGAGGTGAAGGTGCACATCGTGACCGGCGCGCAGAGCGCGGCCGAGAACATCCTGAAGTGCGTGCGCCGCTGCGGCCTGGAGGTGGAACGCCTGGTGCTGAATCCCAGCGCTTCCGCCGCCGCCGTGCTGACCGAGGACGAGAAGGACCTGGGCGTGGCCGTGGTCGACATCGGCGCCGGCACCACCGACGTGTCCATCTATACGGATGGCAGCGTGCGCCACACCGCGGTCATTCCCATTGCCGGTGATCTCATCACCAGCGACATCGCGATGGCGCTGCGCACGCCGACGAAAGACGCCGAGGAGATCAAGGTCGAATACGGCGTCGCCAAACAACTGCTGGCCGATCCGAGCGAGAACCTGGAAGTGCCAGGCCTCGGCGACCGCGCCCCGCGCATGCTCAGCCGCCAGGCCTTGTCCGGCGTCATCGAGCCGCGCGTCGAAGAAATCTATTCGCTGGTGCACCAGGTGATCCGCGAGTCCGGCTACGAGGAACTGCTCTCGTCCGGCATCGTGATCACGGGTGGATCGGCGGTGATGCCCGGCATGGTGGAGCTGGGCGAGGACATCTTCCTCAAACCTGTCCGCAAGGGACTGCCCACCTACAACGGACCGCTGTTCGACATGGTGGCCAACCCGCGATCGGCCACGGTGATGGGCTTGCTGGAGGAAGCCCGCCTGGCCCGTGCGCGAGGACTGAAGGCGGCTGCACAAGCCGGATCGGTCCAGACCCTCTTCGGGCGCGCCAAGGATTGGTTCTTGGGGAATTTCTAACAGGGATGGTCAACGTCCCGTGCTCTTTAAGTGTTTATCGCAATCAACCGGCAACTGCTTGACGAAAGACTAGGAGGTTTCACATGCCTATCGAGATGATCGAAGAATTCGACCAGGGCACCCGCATCAAGGTGGTGGGCGTGGGAGGCGGCGGCGGCAATGCCGTCGAGCACATGATTTCGCAGGGGGTCCAAGGCGTGGAGTTCGTCTGCGCCAACACCGATGCGCAGGCCCTCAACCGCTCCAGCGCCCATGCGCTGATCCAGCTGGGTGACAACGGCCTGGGCGCCGGCGGCAAGCCTGAAAAGGGCAAGGCCGCGGCCGAGGAAGCCGAAGGCCGCGTGCGCAGCGCGCTGGAAGGCGCGCACATGGTCTTCATCACCGCCGGCATGGGCGGCGGCACCGGCACCGGCGCGGCGCCGGTGGTGGCGCGCATCGCGAAGGAAATGGGCATCCTCACGGTGGGCGTGGTCACCAAGCCTTTCGAGTTCGAAGGCAACCGCCGCATGAAGCAGGCCGACGCCGGCACGAATGAGCTGGAGGCCAATGTCGACAGCCTGATCGTGGTGCTGAACGAGAAGCTGCTGGACGTGCTGGGCGACGACGTGACGCAGGACCAGGCCTTCGCGCAGGCGAATGACGTGCTGAAGAACGCCGTCGGCGGCATCAGCGACATCATCCACATGCACGGCTTGGTCAACGTCGACTTCGAGGACGTGAAGACGGTGATGAGCGAGCCCGGCAAGGCGATGATGGGCACCGCCATTGCGGGCGGCCCGGACCGCGCCAACAAGGCGGCCGAACTGGCGGTGGCCTGCCCGCTGCTGGAAGGCATCGACCTCTCCGGCGCCAAGGGCGTGCTGGTGCTGATCGCGGCGAACAAGAACAACTTCAAGCTGAACGAGAGCAAGGCGGCGATGAACACCATCCGCCGCTACGCCGCTGAAGACGCGCACATCATCTACGGCGCCGCCTACGACGACTCGCTGGGCGACCAGCTGCGCGTCACGGTGATCGCCACCGGCCTGTCGCGCGGCACGGCCAAGCAAGCCGCGCCGCTGACCGTCGTTCAGCCCACGGCCGCGCACGCCCTGCGCACCGGCACCGACAACCTGCCCATCCTCAACAACGTGGCGCAGCCCGGCGCCACCACGATGACCACCGACTACAGCGGCCTGTCCACGCCCAGCGTGTGGCGCTCGGCCCGCACGCAGGCGGCGGCCAAGGTGGAGGCGTTGTCGTCCAACGGCATGGACGAGATCGAGATCCCGGCGTTCCTGCGCAAGCAGGCGGACTGAGGCCCTGAGTGGCGAGGCGTGGCGCGGTCTTCAGGACCGCGCCGCGGTGTCACCGGCGGAGTTCGAGGGGCCGGCGAACCGCAGCGCTTCGCGAGGAGAACTGACATGGACACCTCGACGCCGCTGTGCGCCGGCGGCCGGTTCGAGCTGCGCTTCGCAGCCACCGGCCCGGACGGCCACGACTACGTCTTCCCGTGCGACGAGCACGGCCTGGTCGATCTCGACACGCTGCCCGAGCGGGATCGCACCGAATACTTCTTCGCGCGCGCGCTGATGGGGCGTGACGTGGCGCGGCCGGTGGTGGTGCCACTGGCGGCGGCCTGAATCCACCTTTGTCACAAGGCCGTTGATGGCCGACCCCGGCGGGCGGATAGTCCGGCGGTTCCCCGTGCCGTGCTGAACACGCGGCGCCCGGGACACCGTGCGTCCATCAACAGCAATTCCCTGGAGGTGATTCCATGGCCACCACGAAGGTCGAGGTCCTCGAGCCGCATGCGCGCCACATCGGCAGCGCGATGCTGGTCATCACCGCGGACGGCAGCTGGGCCGTCGGCACGTCGATGGCCACTGCCGTGAAAGTCTCGCTCGGCGCGGTGACGTCGATCGACGACTCCACCTTCGGCTGGTCGGCGGTGGCGGTGGAGAAGGACGGCAGCGGCTACAAGCTCTTCGTGCGCAATGACGACGACGAAGACCTGCTGGTGCAGGTGCACCTGGACAGCGCGGGGCGCGCGGATGCGGCGTCGCTGGCGGTGCTGGCGGGCGACGCGCTGTACGCTGCCGAGGAACAGTACAAGGTCGACCTGAACGACAGCGGCGGCTTCGGACGGGGCGACGTGCTGCTGGAAGGCGGCGCGGCGAACCTGTACGTCAACGAGCTGGGCCACTACCGCATCGGCGTGGGCGCCGCGACGGCCACGCTCACCGTCGGCGGCACGCCGCTCGACGACCAGCTGCTGCCCAAGGGCTGGGACATCGTCCATGCCTTGCCGAAGGACGGCGGTGGCTGGCGTGTCTTTGCGCAGGATGCGCAGGGCAACGTGTTCGATGCCAGCTTCACCGCCGACGGCGCCTTCACCGGCGGCAACGTGGTCGGCGGCGCGGCGCTGGACAGCCTGGAGGCGTCGCTGGGCCTGGACATCGACGGCGACAACGACCTGCCGGCGCCGGCCGGCTGGACCAGCGTGATCAAGACGCCTTCCTTGCGCGCAGCGATCGACCAGGCGCTGGCGGCGCCGGCGGCCCAGGCGGTGGCGCCCGGGGCCAACGCGTCGATGGCACCGCTGGCCGATGCGCCCAACACCATGACCCACGCCGAACTGGTGGCGCTGCTGCGCGGCATCGTCACCTCGCACCAGGCCAATGGCAATGCGCCCATCACCGCGCAGGAGGTGGCCGACCTGCAGGCGCTGGCCTCGCGCGGCGCGGCCGCCTTCGCCGGCAATGGCGCGGCCGCTGACTATCTGAGTTATGTCTTCGCCCGCCTGGTCGAAGGATCGGACGCCAACCGCTTCTACCAGGGTGGCAATGCGCAACGGGCCGAGCTCGGCAGCCTGGCCGCCGGCGTTTCGCCCGAGGTGCTGGACAAGCTGATCCAGAAATGGCTGCTGGGCGGCGACCTGCCCGGTGCCAGCACGGCCGGCGACAGTGCCACCGGCGCGGCCAAGTCGGTGGTCGCCACCTATGCCAAGTCCGGCGGCACGCTGTTCGTCGACGGCATCACGGTGTCCGACGTCAACCAGGGCACCGCGGGCGACTGCTACCTCATCGCGGCGATGGGTGGACTGGCGGCGACCAAGCCCACGGCCCTGCAATCCATGTTCGTCGAGAACGCCGCGGTGGGCGACGTGCGCAGCTGGGGCGTGCGCTTCTTCGACGCCAACGGCAAGGCGCATTGGGTGACGGTGAACGACATGCTGCCGGTGCCCGAAGCCGGCGCGGCGACGCTGGCCTATGCCGGATCGGCGAACAAGAACCTCAATGGCGAGATCTGGGTGCCGCTGCTCGAGAAGGCCTATGCGCAGGCCAACACCCTGGGCATCCTGCCGCGCGCGGAGAGCAAGGGCTTCAACACCTACGCCGCCATCGAAGGCGGCCAGGGCGATCCCTTGGGCGCACTGGTGAAGAGCAAGGTCATCGCGTTCAGCGATCCCGGCGCGAATTTCGGCGACAACGGCTACCTGGTGACGACGCCGGTCGACCGCGGCAGTGCCGCGGGACGGGCGCAGCTGGAAGCCTCGCTGGCGTCGGCGATCAATGCCGGCAAGGTGGTGTGGCTGGGCGTGACCACCACCGCGAAGGACAGCTTCGACAACCAGCTGCTGGTGGGCAGCCACGCGCACTTCATCATCGACGCCGACCCGGCCAACCCGAACAACACCGACGTGCTGGTCTACAACCCGTGGGGGCTGTCCGCGCTGCCGAACCCGCCGGGGCCGGCGCCGGGCAACTTCGTCAGCCCCGCCAGCTACACGATCGCGCAGCTGGTGGGCATTGCGGGGCTGGACTTCATGATGCTCGAGGGCGGTTGATCAGCGCGGTGGCGGCCCTGGCCGGCGCGGCCAGGTTTGCCGCGGCACTGGCTGTGGCGCTGCTGGAGCGCACCGGGGCGGCCGTGGCCGTCGTGGCCGCTGCCCAGGTGGCCCGTGCGTCACCCCTGGTCGGCGCGCGCCGCCCGCGCCTGCTGCCAACGGGCCAGCCCTTCGCGCCAGGCGCGCAGGCTGTCGGGTTCGGCATCGGCGCTGGTGTCGGCCGCCAGCTTTTCCAGCAGCGCCTGGCGGCGCGGGCTCAGCGTGTCCGGGAAGCTCGGTGCCACAGTGACCACCAGGTCACCCCGGGTCGAACTGCCGCGCTCGACCGGCATGCCCTGGCCGCGTAATTTGTAAGTCAGGCGGCCACGCCGCAGCCGCATCTGTTGCGGGCCTTCCGGTGTCGGCACCTCGGTCCAGCACTCGGCGAGCCAGGCGAAGCCGTCCACCGGCATCTCGCAGCGCAACAGGCCGGGCTGCGCGGCATCGGTGGTGAAGAAGGGGTGGGCGGCCACGCGCACCTGCAGTTCCAGCGCGGCGTCGATGCCGTCGGCATTCGCGTCCGCGTGCAGCACGTCGCCGTCGCGCAGGCCAGCTGGGAAGCGCACGCGGCGTTCGTAGCGGCGGCGGTGGTGGCCGCGGCCACTGCAATCGGGGCAGGGCGCAGCCACCTGGCCACGGCCCTCGCAGTGCGGGCAGCGCGTGCTGGTGGGCATCCAGCCGAACCACAGGCTGCCGCGCAGCTGGCCGCTGCCCTGGCAGTGTGCGCATGGGGACAGCGCACCGCTGCTCCCCGCGCCTTCGCAGGCGCTGCAGGTGTCGATGTAGCGCCCGCGCACGGTGCGGACGGTGCCGAGCGCGGCTTCCTCCAGGCTCACCCGCACGCGGCGGCGCAGCACGACGGTGGGCGCGGCGGCCCCCGGCTGCGCCTGCGCGGTGGCGTCGTCCTCGCCCTGCGCGCCCATGATGCGTTCATAGGCGCCGTTGATGCGCTGCATCAGCGCCTTGGCTTCGGCCGAGGGGTTGCGGTCGGGGTGCCAGCGCGAAGCCAGCCGGCGCCAGGCCGCCTTGACCTCGCCGGCCGGCGCGCCCGGGCGGATGCCGAGCGCGACGTAGGCGTCTTCGATGCTGATGTCCATGGCAGGTGCGCGAGAGGGAAGGGCGCGGGTCGGGCGGCATCCTAGCGGCACGGGCATGACGGCTCGCCCCTGCCGCCGTCACCAAGCGTGTCTTCGCAAGCCCCGTGCCGGCCGCGGGCCAGGGCCCTTCGCCGACAATCCA
>CBIHPZ010000236.1:0-6114 GCA_966211865.1 uncultured Aquabacterium sp. | reverse complement strand
CCTGCGACCCCTGCCGTGTGAAGGCAGTGCTCTACCGCTGAGCTAACCGCCCGGTGTTTCCGGGTTCACTGCCGAAGCAGCGAAGCTCGGATTATGCCATAGCAATTCGCCAGATCGTCTTCCCGCCGCTCACTTTGTCGAGATCAGCCAACACGGCCTCGTGCGCGGCCAGCTCGGCCTCGCTCGGCTCCAGCACCGGCAGCACGAAGATGGAGAGGTCGCGCGCCAGGTGCTCGGCGTTCGTCGTCGCGGGGCCCTCCTCCTCGTGGATCACCAGCGAGTCCTGGCCGCGGGTGAGCCGGATGTAGACCTCGGCCAGCAGCTCCGCATCCATCAGCGCCCCGTGCAGCGTGCGGTGGCTGTTGTCCACTTCGAGCCGCTTGCACAAGGCGTCCAGCGAGTTGGCCTTGCCGGGGAACATGTCGCGCGCCATCAGCAAGGTGTCGGTCACCTTGTCCACCACCGTGTGCAGCAGCGGGCGGCCCAGGCGCTTCAGTTCGGCGTTGAAGAAACCCACGTCGAAGGCCGCGTTGTGGATGATGATCTCGGCGCCTTCCAGGTACCGGATCAGGTCATCGGCCACCTCGATGAACTTCGGCTTGTCCGCCAGGAACTCATCGGTCAGGCCGTGCACGCGGATGGCGTCGGCATGGCCGGGGCGTTCGGGGTTCAGGTAGAAGTGACGGTTGTCGCCGGTGAGCCGGCGGTTGACCATCTCGATGCAGCCGATTTCGACGATGCGGTCGCCGCTTTCGGGGTTCAGTCCAGTGGTTTCGGTGTCGACGAAGATCTGTCGCATCGCTGTCGCTCAGTCCGTGGTGTTGCGGCGAGAGGCCCAGAGCCAGAGCAATGCGCCGCCGATGATCATCGGCACGCACAGCCACTGGCCCATGCTCATGTTCAATGCCAGCAGGCCCAGGTGGGCGTCGGGCTCGCGGAAGTATTCGGCGATGAAGCGGAACAGGCCGTAGCCGAGCAGGAAGGCGCCAGACACCTGCCCGCGCTGCCGCGGCTTGGAGCCATACCACCACAGCAGCGCGAAGAGCAGCAGGCCTTCCATGGCGAATTGGTACAGCTGCGACGGGTGCCGCGGCAGGCGGTCCGGCGACTGCGGGAAGACCATTGCCCAGGGCAGCGATGGATCGGCATGCCGTCCCCACAGCTCGCCGTTGATGAAGTTGCCGATGCGGCCGGAGGCGAGGCCCGTGGGCACGCAGGGCGCGATGAGGTCGGTCACTTCCAGGAACTGGCGGCCGCGGCTGCGGGCGTAGAGCCACATCGCGGCGATCACGCCCAGCATGCCGCCGTGGAAGGACATGCCGCCCTTCCAGACCGCGAACACCTGCAGTGGGTTGGCCAGGTACTCGCCCGGCTTGTAGAACACGATGTAGCCGAGGCGCCCGCCCAGCACGACGCCGACCATGCCCCAGAACAGCAGGTCCTCGACATCGCGCCGCGTCCAGCCGGCTTGCGCATGCCAGGGTTGGCGCGCACGCCAGGCGGCGAGCACGTAGAACAGCCCGAAGGCGACAAGGTAGGTCAATCCGTACCAGTGGACCTGCACCGGCCCGAGGGACAGCGCAACCGGATCGATGTTCGGATGCATCAGCATCTAGGAGACTCCACGCGAAACTGCGGCGGGCCGTGCCGCGCCGGGGCCGGATTGTCGCCGCAGCGCCGTCACCTGCTCGACGAAGCGCGCGACCACCGGTAACGCGGGCTCGCGCCAGGCCAGGCTGGTCTCGCAGCGCAGGTCCAGCCCGGCCACCGCGCGGTACACCACACCCGGGCGCTGCAGCCGCGTGACCGACTCCGGCACCCAGGCCACGCCCATGCCGCCGGACACCAGGTTGACGATGGTCTGCATCTGGATCGCTTCCTGGGCGATCTGTGGTGTCGCGCCTTTTGCGCGATAGGCCGACAACACTGCGTCGTAGAGTGATGGCGCAATCTGGCGCGGAAAGATCACCAGCGGCTCGCCGGCCACCGCCTCGAACCGAAGGCTGCGTCGATGCGCCGCGGGATGCTGCTCGGGCAGCGCCATCACCAGCGGCTCGGCCAGCGCGCGCCAGGTGGCAAAGCCGGCCGGCGCGGCCTGTGGGGCGTGCAGCATGAAGCCGGCATCGATCTCATCGGCATCGAAGGCGGCCAGCTGAACGTCCTGCGTCGCTTCGCGAAGCTGCAAGGCGACGTCGGGATGGCTGTCCCGAAAGGCGCGCAGCCACTCGGGCAGGGGGCCGTAGGCGATGCTGGAGACGAAGGCCAGCCGCAGCTGGCCGCTCCGCCCGGCCGCCGCGGCCTGCGCCAGCCGCGGCAGGTCTTCCGCCCCGGCCAGCAGGCGGCGCACCGGCGCCAGCAGGGCTTGGCCGGCCGGCGTCAATGCCACGCTGCGGCGGGTCCGCTCGAACAGCGCAGCGCCCAGTTCACGCTCCAACGCCTGCACCGCCATCGTCAGCGGCGGCTGGGTCATGTGCAGGCGCGCGGCAGCGCGGCCGAAGTGCAGTTCCTCAGCCACGGCAAGGAACTGGCGCAGCGGGCGAAGCTCGATCATTGATATGCCGTCCGAATCAATAGGAGGCGACAAATATATTGGACGGTCGCTCAGGCCACCACTGATACTCCTGCGCGTCAAACGCAGCCTGGAGCCATTGCCATGACCGAAGCCAACCGCCGATCGAAGAACATCACCGAGGGCGTCGCCCGCGCCCCCAACCGCTCGATGTACTACGGCATGGGCTACACCGAGGGCGATTTCGGCAAGCCGATGATCGGCGTCGCCAACGGCCACTCCACGATCACGCCCTGCAATTCCGGCCTGCAACGCCTGGCCGACGCCGCCGTGGAAGGCTTGAAGGCCGCCGGCGCCAACCCGCAGATCTTCGGCACACCCACCATCAGCGACGGCATGGCCATGGGCACCGAGGGCATGAAGTACAGCCTGGTGTCGCGCGAGGTCATTTCGGATTGCGTGGAGACCTGCGTCGGCGGCCAGTGGATGGACGGCGTGATGGTGATCGGCGGCTGCGACAAGAACATGCCCGGCGGCCTGATGGGCATGCTGCGCGCCAACGTGCCTTCGCTCTACATCTACGGCGGCACCATCCTGCCGGGCCACTACAAAGGCCAGGACCTCAACATCGTCAGCGTGTTCGAAGCGGTCGGCCAGTTCTCCGCCGGCAAGATGAGCGAAGAGGACTTCTGCCAGATCGAGCGCCGCGCCATTCCCGGCAGCGGCTCCTGCGGCGGCATGTACACCGCCAACACGATGTCATCGGCCTTCGAGGCGCTGGGCGTCAGCCTGCCCTTCGCGTCGACCATGGCCAACGTCGAGGACGAGATCGTCGCGATGACGCGCCGCGCCGCCGACGTGCTGGTGAACGCGGTGAAGGCCGACCTGAAGCCGCGCGACATCGTGACGAAGAAGAGCATCGAGAACGCGGTGGCCGTGATCATGGCCACCGGCGGGTCGACCAACGCGGTGCTGCACTTCCTGGCCATCGCGCACGCGGCCGGCGTCGAGTGGACCATCGATGACTTCGAGCGCATGCGCAAGAAGATTCCCGTGCTGTGCGACCTGAAGCCGAGCGGCAAGTATCTGGCCGTGGACCTGCACCGCGCCGGCGGCATCCCACAGGTGATGAAGATCCTGCTGAAGGCCGGCCTGCTGCATGGCGACTGCATCACCATCACCGGCAAGACGGTGGCCGAGAACCTGGCCGACGTACCCGACTCGCCGCGCGCCGACCAGCAGGTGATCCGCGACATCGGCCAGCCGATCTATGAACAAGGCCACCTGGCCATCCTTCGGGGCAATCTGGCCACGGAAGGCTGCGTCGCCAAGATCACCGGCCTCAAGAACCCGGTGATCACCGGGCCTGCCCGGGTCTTCGACGACGAGCAGTCGGCGCTGGCCGCCATCATGGCCAACAAGATCGTCGCCGGCGACGTGATGGTGCTGCGCTACCTGGGCCCCAAGGGCGGCCCCGGCATGCCGGAAATGCTGGCGCCCACCGGTGCGCTGATCGGCCAGGGCCTGGGCGAAAGCGTGGGCCTGATCACCGACGGCCGCTTTTCGGGCGGCACCTGGGGCATGGTGGTGGGCCACGTGGCGCCGGAAGCCTACGAGGGCGGGACGATCGCGCTGGTGCAGGAAGGCGACTCGATCACCATCGACGCCCATCAGCTGAAGCTGCAGCTGAATGTCGACGATGCTGAACTGGCTCGCCGCCGCGCAACCTGGAAGCGCCCCGCACCGCGCTACACGCGCGGCGTGCTGGCGAAGTTTGCGAAGAACGCAGCCAGCGCAAGCTACGGCGCGGTGCTGGACCGATTCGAGGACTGAGCGGCAGCAGGCAGGCCGGCGCGCGGCAGCCGCCGCGCGCTTCGGCGGGTCAGCCGCGGTCGTTGTCCGTCGGCACCCGCGCCTTGCCAGGCGTGGAGCCGCGGCGCTTGAAACTCAGACCCATGTTCTCGAGGTGCCGCTCCCGCCGCGCGGCAACGCGGCGGTCTTCCCGCTCCGCCTCGCGTGCCTTGGTGTAGCCGGTGGCGTCGGCAATGATCCACCAGATCGCAGCCGCAGCGAACGGCGCAAGCACGAGCCACCAGGACCAGCCGGCCACGGCCGTCAAGTCTGCCCATTTCAACAACACCAGAAGGCACCCGAGGGCCACGAACCACATGCCGCCACGCCCCTTGCCGGCGGTTGCGTCAACCGCGACGGCTAAACTTCGTTGGAATCAGCAAACTGTACTCCACAGCCAAGGCCCCTCCGCCTCGCCAAGAAAGGACCCCATGAAGACTGCTGCCCTCTTTGCCGCCGCCGCCGTTGCCGTTCTGAGCACCGCCCCGGCCTTTGCCAACGCCGATCTGGCGCAGAAGAAGAACTGCATGGCCTGCCACGCCATCGACAAGAAGCTGGTGGGCCCGGCCTACAAGGACGTGGCCGCCAAGTACGCTGGCCAGAAGGACATGGCCGCCAAGCTGGCCGAGAAGATCCAGAAGGGTGGCTCGGGCGTGTGGGGCGCGGTGCCGATGCCCGCAAACCCCCAGGTCAGCCCCGCTGAAGCCAAGCAGCTGGCCGACTGGGTGCTGACGCTGAAGTGATGCTGCCAGCGCCTCTGCGTTGAATGAAGGAAGGCCCCGCTCGCGGGGCCTTCGTCGTTTCTGGAGCTCGTGAAGCCCGCGTCTTACTGTTGCTTCTTCTCTTCGACCTTCAGCGTCACTCGCTCGGTGATGTTCTTGGATGCCACCGAGTCGGTGATGAAGACGGTGGAGCGGACCAGGATGTCACGCGCGACTTCCTCGAGCGGTGAGCCGGTGATGCTGGCGTGGCTGCCGCCGAGGCCCACCCCGCCGCCCCAGCCGGCACCGGACAGCCCGAAGCCGCTGCGTTCGTTGTCCGCCTGCAGGGTGCGCGAGCCGATGATCTTGGCCTTGTTCACGTCCACGACGCGCAGGTCCATGTTCATGTGGACCTTGGTCTTCTTGAAGTCCACGCTGCCCGCCACCACCGACAGCGGGCCCTTGAAGAGCCCGCCCAAGGCGCCCAGGCCGGTCGAGCTTTGCTCGAAGCCCAGCGAGGTGATCGAGCCGACGACCATGAAGTCCGCCGCCTCGACCTGGACCTTCTTGCCGACCAGCGCCAGCTCCTTGTTGATCTCGTCGAGCTGCGCCCGCTCCATCACCTCGAAGCAGCCGGTCTGGCTCAGCGCGGTGGACAGCATGTCCGTCATGCCGGTGCCCACGCCCGTGTAGGTCGGCTGGCGCACGTTGCCGCTGTATTCCCACCAGCGGTAGCGGCGCGGGTCCTGCTGGCCGGCGCCGCTGCTGCAGTCGGCCGACTTGCACTTGATCTCGCTGACGATGACCTTGGCGACCGGCTGGGCGCACTTGGGCACGCTGATCTCGCGCTCGCGCACCTCGCTGGCCTGGGCATGGGCAAGGGCAGCCGCGGCGAGGGCCGCGCTGCCGATGATGAGGGACCGGAACTTCATACCGCGCCTTTTCATGAGAACGGCGCGGACTGTACAGGCCGGCAATGCCGCGTGCGAAGCGACCTCCCCAATCCTTGGGGGAGGCCGCGGCGGCCGAAAGTCAGTTGTTCCGGGCCGACTG
>CBIHPZ010000235.1:0-6124 GCA_966211865.1 uncultured Aquabacterium sp. | reverse complement strand
AGCCTTGTTTATCAACGACTTAGCCCATTTCGGCAGGCGGATGCTCGCACACTCTGTCAGTGGCGCCGACACCGCATTCAAGGGGAGCGGAGGGGCTCGCCGGGTCCAAGCGGCAGCACCCCCCATAATTGAAGTACCCACCGACCATGCAAGCGCGACCCTCGCCCACCCTCAACGACTTCGTCGATGACGAAATGCTGCGGGCCCCGCTGCTGTTTGACCAAGTGATCGATGCCGTCGTCGAGCAGTGGCGCGTGGCGATCGGCGCGTCGCTGCGTCAGGGGACAGACACCGCCCGGGTGCTGCAGAACCACCGCAGCGACCTGGTGGCTGAGGCGGTGCGGTCGCTGCGCCAGCAAGTGCGAGCCTCGCTCTCTGGGCCGGCGGGCGGCACCGCAGCGCCGGCCGCACCCGCGCCGCGGCTCGAGCTGTCGTTGATCGGCGAAGACGAGGTCACGGCGGACATCGAAGTCTCGCGCGCCGTCGAACGTGTCAAGTCGCTGGCGGAATTCGAATTGCGCGAGCTGCAGGCCTATACCTCGGCGCTGGTCGGTGACTTCAACGTCTCCAAGGACACCAACCCCTTCCGGCCGGAAGCGTATGTCCGCGCCCTGTCGGATGGGGCGCAGTCGCTGCCGCTCAGCCGCAGCGCCCAGGCCGCCTTCCTCCACGATGCGGCAGACCCACTGGCGCGCACACTGCGGCAAGGGTACGCGGCCGCCTGCTCGCGCCTGGATGAGCAGGGCGTGGAACCGGCGGTCTACCGCACGATCGTCGTCTCACCCAGCGTGCGCGGCGGCTCGGCCGAACAGACCATCGCCGTTGGGGTCAGCCTCCAGGAGATCCGCGACAGCCTGCCGATGCCGCTGGACGAACCGACACCCAGCGCGCAAGGCGCCCTGGGCGGCGGTCCCCGCGTCGACCAGCAGCTCGTCGACCTGCTGTCGCGCCTGTTCGATGCGATCCAGTCTGACCGCCACTTGCCACCGGCGTGTCTGGCCCTGCTGCTGCGCCTGCACCCCACTGCGCTGCGGCTGGCCGTGCACGACACGAGCATGCTGGACGACTACGACCACCCGGTCTGGCGCTTCATGGACCGGCTGGCATTCGCCATTTCGACGGCACACGTCCTCGAGCACGATCGTTGGCTGAACTTTGCCCGCCAGTTGGTGGACCACCTGGTTGGGGATGGTGCCGCCGACACCGCCCGCTTCGAGTGGGCCTTGAGCCGCATCGAAGCCTACGAGCGGCACTGCTTCGAGCGCGCGGTGCTGGTCGCCCAGCCCGAGATCACCAACCTGCAGCTGGCCACCGACCGGTCCGAGCAACCGATCGACGTGGGCACCATGGACACCGTGCCCGCGGAGTTGCTGCCGGAGCCTAGTCCACGCCCCGCCTCTGCGGCGGCGCCTCGGCTTCAGCTCAAGCCCGGCCAGCACATGCGCGCCTACCTCCAGGGCGACTGGCGCCTGCTGCAGCTGTTGTGGATGGACGACCTGGGCGAGGTGTGGCTGCTGGCCGACGCCGCCGCGCCGCGGCACTGGGCGCTGAAGCTCAGCGCTGTGGAGCGGCTCGCCGCCGAGAAGCTCGCCGTGCCGATGCGACCGCGTTCGCTGGTGCGCAGCGCGGCGGACCGCATGCTCCGGTCGATGCCGCCGGCGCCACGCTGACGCGCCAGCGGCCGCCGCCGTCGGGCAGCCGCACGCGACACGGCAAGGCCTATCAGGCGATAGGAGCGGCCTCTCCGCCCGAATCCTTGCCGGCATCGACGCGCGCGACCGGCGCTGGCATCCAGGCTCGCAAGGTGCAGGCCGCGTCGCCCAGGCCCTGCCGCGACAAGGCCGAGAACAGCGTGATGCTGATGTCCGACGTGTCCGTCGCCAGGTCCGCCAGCACCTTCTGCGCCTGCGCCAGCGATCGTGCTCCTTCATTGCGGCTGAGCTTGTCGGCCTTGGTCAGCAGCACCAGCAGCTTCACTTCGCCGATGGCGACGCGCTGCGACACGAAATCGAGCAATTGCTTGTCAAGCGCAGTGAAACCGTGCCGCGAATCCACCATCATCACCACGCCGGCCAGCGCGTGGCGATGCGCGAGGTAGTCGGCCATCACCTGCTGCCAGCGCAGCTTGGCGTCGCGCGCCACCGCCGCATAGCCGTAGCCCGGCAGGTCGGCCCACAACGCGTCGGGCGCGTCAGCGGGCCCAAGTTCGAACAGGTTGATGTGCTGCGTGCGACCCGGTGTCTTGGATGCGAAGGCCAGCCGCCGCTGCTGCGCCAGCGTGTTGATCGCCGTGGACTTGCCGGCATTGCTGCGGCCGACGAAGGCCGTCTCGGGAAGATGGGGCGGCGGCAGTTGGTCGAGGCGGCTGGCGGTGGTGAGGAAACGGGCGCTTTGCGTCCAGGCCAGGGCGGCACGTTCTTCGGGGCTGACGGCGGGCGCTGCAGCGCCAGCGGAGGGGGTCGGGCCCGAAGGACCAGGTGCGCGGGGAGGGGAGCTCATGGAGCATTGTAAAATCGCCGGGTTTTGCCTCCATGCAAGGTCCCTCCGACATGAAGTCGATGCTCGTCCTGACGCTGTTGGCCGCACTGGCCGCGCCGTCCATCGCCGCAGACGCCCCTGCCGCCACCAAGCCGGACCTCGCCAAGGGCCAGGCCACCGCCACCCAGGTTTGCGCCGCCTGCCACGCCGCTGACGGCACGCGCGGCAGCCCCGCGAACCCGATCATCGCGGGCCAGCATGCGGACTACCTCGCCAAGCAGCTGACGGAGTTCAAGGCCGCCAAGCGCCAGAGCCCCGTGATGCAAGGCATGGCCGCGCCGCTGAGCGAAGCGGACATCAAGAACGTGGCCGCCTTCTACGCCAGCAAGGAAGTGAAGCCCGGTTTCGCGAAGAACAAGGAACTGGTGGCGCTGGGCGAGAAGATCTACCGTGGCGGCATCGCGTCGAAGCAGGTGCCCGCCTGCGCCGGCTGCCACAGCCCCACGGGCGCCGGCATCCCCGCGCAATACCCGCGCCTGGCCGGCCAGCATTCCGACTACACCGAAGCCCAGTTGCACGCCTTCCGCCTCGGCACGCGCGCCAACTCGCAGCAGATGCAGCAGATCGCCTCGAAGATGAACGAGCGCGAGATCAAGGCCGTGGCCGACTACGTCGCCGGCCTGCGCTGAGAGCGCCTCGCCTTCCATGATCCCCGCGCGAGGGCCGGTCGATGACCGGCCCTCGGCGCTTGTCGACCCCACATCCGGATAATCCGCGCCATGGCTTCCGCCGCCCCCACTGGCGCTGCGCCGCGCGCGCCGTCGCACGCCATGCGCGATGCGCTCGAGCTCGTGTCGTCGATGCGCTTCGCGATCGCGCTGTTCGTGCTGATCTGCGTCGCGTCCATCATCGGCACGGTCGTCAGCCAGAACCAGCCGTACAACAACTACGTCAACCAGTTCGGGCCCTTCTGGGCCGAGGTGTTCGGGGCGGTCGGCCTCTACGCGATCTACAGCACGCCGTGGTTCCTGCTGATCCTCGCGTTCCTCGTCATCTCGACCAGCCTGTGCATCGCGCGCAACACGCCGAAGATCGTCGCCGACCTGAAGAGCTACAAGGAATCGGTGCGCGAGCAGGCGCTGGCCGCCTTCCACCACAAGGCCGAAGGCACGCTGCCCGTGCCACCCGAGACCGCGTTGCAGCGCACGTCCGACCTGCTGGCCTCGCACGGCTGGCAGGCCCGCGCGCAGGTCCGCGACCACGGCACGATGGTGGCCGCACGCAAGGGCATGGCCAACAAGATCGGCTACCTCGCGGCGCACTCGGCCATCGTGCTGATCTGCGTCGGCGGATTGCTGGATGGCGACCTGATCGTGCGCGTGCAGATGGCGCTGCTGGGCAAGACGCCCTTCAACGGCGGCGGCCTGATCCGCGACGTGGCGCCCGAGCACCGCCTGTCCGAGCGCAACCCCACCTTCCGCGGCAACCTGCTGGTTTCCGAAGGCGGCCGCGCCGGCGTGGCGGTGCTGAACATGTCCGACGGCGTGGTGCTGCAGGAGCTGCCCTTCGACGTCGAGCTGAAGAAGTTCAAGGTCGAGTTCTACGACACGGGCATGCCCAAGCTCTTCGCGAGCGACATCGTGATCCACGACCGCGAGACCGGCCAGCAGATCCCGGCCACGGTGAAGGTGAACGAGCCGGCGCACCACAAGGGCATCAACATCTACCAGAGCAGCTTCGACGACGGCGGCTCGAAGCTGAAGGTGACCGCGCTGCCGATGAAGGGCAGCGAGGGCAAGCGCTTCGAGATCGAATCGACCGTCGGCGGTGCGACCAATCTCGTCAACGGCGACGAGAAGCTAACGCTTGAATTCAGCGGCCTGCGCGTGATCAACGTCGAGAACATGGGCAGCGGCGGCGCGGCCGAAGCCGACTCGGCCACCGACGTGCGCAAGGTGGACCTGGCCGGCTCGCTGGACAAGCACCTGGGCTCCGGCGCCAAGACCGCCAAGGACAAGAACCTGCGCAACGTCGGCCCGTCCTTCAGCTACAAGCTGCGCGACGCTGCCGGCCAGGCGCGCGAGTTCAACAACTACATGCTGCCGGTGCAGCTGAACGGCCAGTCGGTGTTCCTGGCCGGCGTTCGCGACACGCCCGCCGAACAGTTCCGCTACCTGCGCATCCCCGCCGACGAGCAGGGCAGCATGGAAGGCTGGCTGCGCCTGAAGACCGCGCTGGCCGACCCCGCGATGCGGGAGAAGGCCGCGCGCCGCTACGTGGCGCTGGCCACGCCGCCGGACAAGCCGCAGATGGCCGAGCAGCTTCAGGTCACCGCGCAGCGCGTGCTGCAGCTCTTTGCCGGTGCCGAACAACTGGCCGCGCCCAAAGGCGCCACCGCGCCACCGCCCGGGGGGCTGAACGCCCTGGCGCTCTTCATCGAATCCACCGTGCCGGAAGCCGAGCGCCAGCGCATCTCCGAGGTGCTGCTGCGCATCCTGAACGGCTGCCTGGCCGAGCTGGCGAACCTGACGCGCGAGGCTGCTGGGCTGAAGCCGCTGCCCAACGACGAGGCCAGCGCGCACTTCATGCAGCAGGCCACGCTGTCGCTGTCCGACGCGGCCTTCTACCCCGCGCCGGTGCTGCTGCAGCTCACCGATTTCACGCAGGTGCAAGCCAGCGTGTTCCAGGTGGCGCGTGCGCCCGGGCAGAAGCTGGTGTACCTGGGCGCGGCGCTGCTGATCATCGGCGTGTTCGCGATGCTGTACGTGCGGGAACGGCGGCTGTGGATCTGGCTCCAACCCGCTCCGGGCGGTGGCACCCGGCTGCGCGCGGCGCTGTCCACCACCCGCCGCACGCTGGACGCCGACGCCGAATTCGAGACCCTGAAGAACGCCCTGCTGCACGACGCGCAACCCGCGAGCCCTGCAGGGGCACCCACCGCTGCCGACGCCGCCGCCGAGGAGCCCGTATGAACACCACGACCACCACCGCCCCGAAGACCATCGCGCTCGGCCGCCCCGGCTTCATGGCGCGCCGCAGCCTGGGCGACTGGCTGTTCGCCGCGCTGATCATCGGGGGCGGCGCCTACGCGTTCCAGCGCTACCGCGGCTCGATGGATGGCTACGAGCAGGCCATCCTGGTCGGCGCGGTGCCGGTGCTGGTGGCGCTGGGCTGGTTCTGGTCCTCGCTGCGCACGCTGGCGGTGGGCGTCGGCGCCGCGGCGCTGCTGGCCATCGCGCTGTATGGGCGCGCCACCGATGCCTTCGGCGCTGACCTGGCCCAGGCCGAAAACGTCTTCCTGCTGAAGTACTTCCTCTCCAGCCAGAGCGCGATCCTGTGGATGAGCGTGCTGTTCTTCCTCAGCACGCTGATGTACTGGATCGGCCTGGTGGCCAAGGCCGAGGACAACACCGCGCTGAAGCTGGGCTCGGCGATGGCCTGGGCCGGCGTGGCGCTGGCGCTGGTCGGCACGCTGGTGCGCTGGTACGAAAGCCACCAGATCGGACCGGACATCGGCCACATCCCGGTCAGCAACCTCTACGAAGTCTTCGTGTTGTTCTGCTGGCTCACCACCCTGTTCTACCTGTACTACGAGCAGCACTACCGCACCCGCGCGCTGGGCGCCTTCGTGATGCTGGTGGTCAGC
>CBIHPZ010000234.1:0-6127 GCA_966211865.1 uncultured Aquabacterium sp. | reverse complement strand
GGCGGCCTGCAGGCGGGTGATGCGGTGCTGTGGCACGCGGCGGCCGGCGGCGTCGGCCTCATCGCCTGCCAGTGGGCCAAGGCCATGGGCCTGCAGCTGATCGCCACCGCCGGCAGCGACGAGAAATGCCAGCTGGCGCTGCAGCACGGCGCGGCGCACGCCATCAACTACCGGACCGAGAACTTCGTGCAGCGGGTCAAGGACATCACCGGCGGCGCGGGGGTCAAGGTGGTCTACGACTCGGTGGGCAAGGACACCTTCGAGGGTTCGCTGGACGTGCTGAAGCCCTTCGGCCTGATGGCCTGCTTCGGCAATGCCTCCGGCCCGGTGGCGCCGTTCTCGCCCGGCATCCTGGCGGCCAAGGGCTCGCTGTACGTGACCCGGGCCACGCTCTTCACCCACATCGCCACCCGCGAGGCCACGCAGCAGATGGCCGAGGACCTGTTCGCGGTGGTGGAGAGCGGCGCGGTGAAGATCCGCATCGACCAGCGCTACCCGCTGGCCGAGGTGGCGCAGGCGCACCGGGATCTTGAGGCGCGCAAGACGACCGGCAGCAGCGTGCTGATGGTCTGACGCTCGAGGGCGCGCGCTCACGCCCGCCGGTGGCCGCGCGCTTTTTGCGTTAGACCAAACCCACCGGCACCACGAAGCGGAAGGAGCTGCCCTCGCCCGGGCGGCTTTCCACCTCGATGCGGCCGCCCATCAGGTGCACCAGCCGGCGCACGATGGACAGGCCCAGGCCTGTGCCGCCGTAGCGCCGCGTCACGCTGCCGTCGGCCTGCGTGAAGGGCTCGAAGACGATGGCCAGCTGCTCGTCGGTCATGCCGATGCCGCTGTCGCGCACGCTGCAGGCCAAGAGCGCGTGCGAGGCATCGGCCGCCAGCTTCTGCAGGTGCACCATCACGTGGCCGCGCTCGGTGAACTTCAGCGCGTTGCCCGCCAGGTTCAGGAGGATCTGGCGCCAGCGTGGCGCGTCGGCCAGCACGGTGTCGGGCACGTCGGCGTCGATGGCCCAGTCGAACTGCAGGCCGCGCTGGCCGGCCTGCACCTGCAGCGGCGCCAGCGCGCCGCGCAGGGTCTCGTGCATGGACACCGGCTGCGGCTGCAGCGTGAGCTTGTCGGCCTCGATCTTCGACAGGTCCAGCACGTCGTCGATGATCTGCATCAGGCCGAGGGCCGACTGCATCGACAGGTCCAGGAAGTGGCGCTGGCGCGGCTCGAGCTTGGTCTCCAGCACCAGCCGCGTCAGGTTCAGGATGCCGTTCATCGGCGTGCGCAGCTCGTGGCTCATGTTGGCCAGGAAGCTGCTCTTCGCGCGGTTGGCGGTCTCGGCGGCGTCGCGCGCGGCTTCCAGCGCGGCCAGCGCGGCCTTCAGGTCGCTGATGTCGCGCGCGTTCAGCTGCAGCACCGCGCTGCCGGTGACGGGGTCGCGCACCGCGCGCGCGTCGATGGCGTGCCAGCGCTCGCCCTGGCGGGTGTGCAGCAGGGCCTCGCCGGTGTGCGAACGGCCGCTGCGCACGGTGCTGACGATCTCGTCGGCCAGGCATTCGTCGGCCAGCAGGTGGTGCAGCGTGGTGGCCTCGGCCTCGATCGCGGGGTCGTCGCCATCGGCGACCGGGCCAAAGGCGGCCAGCGCGGCCGGGTTGCGCATCAGCGCCGGGCCGCCGTCGATGCCGTGCATGGCCACGCGCACGGACGTGTGGCGCAGCGCTTCCAGCCCGCGCAGGGCCTCGGCGTCGTAGCTGGCGGCCAGCGGCTCGGAGGCGAAGAGGATGGCCTGGCGGCCGTCCGGCAGCGTGATGCCGCGGGAGACCAGCTCGGAGGTCAGCGGCGTGTCGCGCGGGTAGAGCGTCCAGGTCTCGCGCACCAGCCGGCCTTGCGCGTGCAGGCGCATGCTGGCCCGCAGGCGTTCGCGGGCGGGGCGCGAGATGTCGGAGTAGTCGCGCGCCACCAGTTCGTCCAGGTCGGCCGCGCGCCAGAAGTCCAGTGCCGCGGTGTTGGCCCAGCGGATGCCGGGCTGCTCCACGTCGAAGACCCAGATCGGCACCTGCAGCCACTCGTAGTGCGGCAGGTCGTCGAAGGACAGGATCGGGGCGGGCGCGGTGGAGTCGGTCATGGCAGGAACGCGGGCGGTGCGTACCTTCTTCTTCAATCCGCCACCGCGCTGCGGTAAGCATGCCAGGACGCGTGGCCCAGCACCGGCGCGGCCACCAGCAGGCCCGCGAAGCCCGGCAGCATGGCGAGCACCACGATCAGCGTGATCAGCGCGCCCCACAGCAGCATCACGCCCGGTTGCGCGAGCACCAGGCGCACGCTGGTGAGCCCGGCGCTGATGGCGTCCACCGGGCGGTCCAGGATCATCGGGATCGAGACCACGCTGACGGCGAAGATCAGCCCCGCGAAGAGGCCGCCCACGGCGAGGTAGGCGATGACGAAGGGCAGGTTCTCGGCGCCGAAGAGGGCCAGCAGCGAGCCCTTGAAATCGGGCATGCCGTCGAAGCTGACGGCGAACACCACCAGCGACGCGCGGCCCCACAGCATCTCCAGCACCAGCAGCACGAAGCCGAAGATGGCCAGCGTGCCGGCGCGCTGTTCCCAGGCGAGCAGCGACTGGCCCAGGTCGGTCGGCTCGCCGCGTTCCAGGCGGCGGCTGGCTTCGTAGAGGCCCAGGCAGGCGAAGGGGCCGACCAGCAGGAAACCGGCCGACAGCGCCAGCACCCAGGCCGGTGCGTGCTGGAACACCAGCAGCAGGGTCCAGCCCATGGCCATGAAAGAGGCGCCATAGAAGAGGCCGAGGCCGGGGCAGCGGGTGAAGTCGCGCCAGCCCAGCGCCAGCCAGCGCAGCGGGTCGCGCCAGCGCAGCGGGCGCAGCGTGGTCAGGAAGGCCGGGGCCGGCGGGTCAGCCGGGGCGGGGGCAGGGGCGGGAACGTCGGGGGCCATCGACTTCCCAGCCTAGGTGGCTCGCTGCGCGCCGTCCACCCGGGCAGTCCCCAGGCGGCGCCGGCGCCGTCGTCACTTGCGGCCGCCGAACAGCAGCCACAGCGCGCCCACCGTGGCGCCGACGAAGCCCAGCAGGCCGAAGGCGGGCAGGCCCAGCAGCGTGGGGCCGCCGCCCACCGTCATGACGATGGACGAGCCGACGATCAGCGCCGCGATGACCAGGCTGACGGCGATGCGCTGGGCCGCGCGCTCCAGCTGGTCGCCCACGCTGCGCAGCTCGGTGATGTCGATCTGCACCTGGATGCGGCCCTTGCGGGCGGTGCGCAAGAGGCGCGCCAGGTCGCGCGGCAGGCCGCCGATGAGGGCGCTGACCTGGCGCAGCGCTTGCCAGCCGCGCTGGGCGAGGACGCGGGGCTGGTAGCGGTCGCGCACGGCCTGGCGCAGCAGCGGCACGGCTTCGGCGGCCATGTGGAAGCCGGGGTCCAGGCTGCGGCCCAGGCCTTCGAGCGTGATGAAGACCTTGATCAGCAGCGCCAAGTCGGCCGGCAGCGCCAGGCGGTGCTGGCGAAGGATGGCGGTGACGTCGGCCAGCATGTCGGCCAGGCTCAGGTCGGCCAGCGGCACGCCGTGGTACTGGTCGACGAAGGTCTCGATGTCGGCGCGCAGCGCGGTGTCGTCCAGCACGCTGTCGTCGCCGGCCCAGTCCAGCAGCACCTCGGCCACCGCGGCGGCGTCGCGCTGCACCAGGCCCAGCATCAGCGACAGCAGCTCGTCGCGCCGTTCGGCCGAGAGCCGGCCCACCATGCCGAAGTCGACGAAGGCGATGCGCTCGCCGGGCAGGAAGAAGAGGTTGCCGGGGTGCGGGTCGGCATGGAAGAAGCCGTCGCGCACGGTCATCTTCAGCACCGCCGCGGCGCCGCGCCGGGCCAGCGTGCGGCGGTCCAGGCCGGCGTCGTCGATGGCGGTTTGGTTCTCCGCCGGCACGCCGCGGATGCGCTGCTGCACGTTGACGCGGCGATGCGTGTGTTCCCACACCACGCCGGGGATCACGATGTCGGGGTCGGTGAGGAAGGACTTGGCGATGCGCTCGGCGTAGCGGCATTCGGAGGCCAGGTCCAGCTCGCGCCGCAGCGACGCGCCGACCTGCCGCGCCAGGTCCACCGGGCGGTAGGGCTTCAGTTCCGGCCACTGGCGTTCGGCGATGCCGGCCAGGCGTTCCAGGAGCCGCAGGTCGGATTCGATGGTCGCCTCGATGCCGGGGCGGCGCACCTTCACGATGACCTCGCGGCCGTCGTGCAGCGTGGCGGCGTGCACCTGGGCGATGGACGCGGCGGCCAGCGGCACGTCGTCCCATTGCGCGAAGACTTCTTCGGGCGGCGCGCCCAGGTCTTCGGTCAGCTGGGCGCGCAGCAGCGCGATGTCCACCGCCGGCGCGCGGCTGTGCAGCTTTTCGAGTTCGGCGATCCAGGCCGGGCCCAGCAGGTCGGCGCGCCCGGCGAGGATCTGGCCCACCTTGACGAAGGTGGGGCCCAGCTCTTCCAGTGCACGGCGAAGCTGTTCGGGGGGCTGCAGCCGCGCCAGGTCCGCCGCGTGTTCGACGCGGAAGGCGCGGCCGGCCTTGTCCAGCGCGTCGGCCCAGCCCAGGCGGTGCACCAGGTCGCTGAGGCCATGCCGCACGAAGACCGCGGCGATGTGCTGCAGCCGGCCCAGGTCGCGCGCGTGGGACAGCGTTTGCAGCAGCGGCATGGTGCGAAGGCTAGGCGCGGCGCACGCGCAGCAGTTCGTCCAGGATCAGGCAGACCGCGCCCAGCGTGATCGCGCTGTCGGCGAGGTTGAAGCTGGGGAAGTAGCCGCCGGGGAACATCGGCGCCAGGAAGGACCAGTGGAACTGCAGGAAGTCGACCACGTAGCCGTGCAGCAGGCGGTCGATCACGTTGCCCAGGGCACCGCCCATGATCATCGACACCGCGAAGCAGAAGAGCCGCTGGCCGGGGTGGCGCTTCAGCATCCAGATGATGAAGGCCGACGCGACGCCCCCCAGGCCGACGAAGAACCAGCGCTGCCAGCCCGAGGCCCCGGCCAGGAAGTTGAAGGCCGCGCCGGTGTTGTGCGCCCGCACGAGGTTGAAGAAGGACGTGACCGTGCGCGCGTCGTTCAGCTGGAACTCGCGCAGGACCAGCGTCTTCGTCAGCTGGTCGGCCAGGATGACGATGAGGGCCAGCCCCAGCCACAGGGCCATCGACGCGTTGGAGGAGGAGTGCTTGGCAGCGGGCATCGTGGTGCGGTGTTCAGGCCACTTGGCGCGTTTCGCCGGCGCCGAACAGGTTGCTGGTGCAGCGGCCGCAGATGGTGGGGTGTGCGGCGTCGTGGCCCACGTCCTCGCGGTAGTGCCAGCAGCGTTCGCACTTGGTGGCGGTGGACGGCGTGACCTCCACCGCCAGCTCGTCCGCCGCGGCCAGCACCGCCTGCGAGGTGATCAGCACGAACTTCAGGTCCTCGCCCAGCGAGGCCAGCAGCGCCTGGGTGGCCGCGGGCGCGGCGATGCGCACGTTGGCCTGCAGCGAGCTGCCGACCGCGCCGGCCGTGCGCACGTCCTCGATCGCCTTGTTCACCGATTCGCGCACGGCGCGGATGGCCGCCCATTTTGCGAGCAAGGCGTCGGTCGTTTCGGCATCGGCCTTGGCCGCGTCAAATGACCAATAGGTTTCCGTGAAGATCGACGGGCCGCCGTCGAACACCTTCCACGCCTCCTCGGCGGTGAAGCTCATGAACGGCGCCATCCAGCGCAGCATGGCGTGCGTGATCTGCCACAGCGCGGTCTGCGCGCTGCGGCGGGCCAGGCTCTTGGGCGCCGTGGTGTAGAGGCGGTCCTTCAGCACGTCCAGGTAGAAGGCGCCCAGGTCTTCCGAGCAGAACACCTGCAGCTTGGCGACCACCGGGTGGAACTCGTAGACGTTGTAGTGCGCCAGCACCTCGGCCTGGAACTGCGCCGCGCGGGCCAGGGCCCAGCGGTCGATTTCCAGCATGTCGGCGTGCGGCACCGCGTCCACCTTCGGATCGAAATCGCTGGTGTTGGCGAGCAGGAAGCGCAGCGTGTTGCGGATGCGGCGGTAGGCATCCACCACGCGGGCCAGGATCTTGTCGTCGCCGGCGATGTCGCCCGAGTAGTCGGACGCGGCCACCCACA
>CBIHPZ010000233.1:0-6137 GCA_966211865.1 uncultured Aquabacterium sp. | reverse complement strand
CCGCCTGCTCCTGGTCCTCGACCACCGCGAAGCGCACCTCGGCATTGGTGATCGGAAAGACGAACTCGGCGGCCACGGCGTCCTGGTACAGCGGCACCGGGACGGCGCCCAGCGCCTGTGCCGCCAGCATCGACGCGTACAGCCGCGGCCGGTTGTCGCCCACCACCACCACGTGCTCGCCGCGCTTCAAGCCCGCCGCCGCGAGGCCGCAGGCCAGGTGCTGCACCAGCGTGGCCAGCGCCCCCCAGCTCGTCGTCTGCCAGATGCCGTAAAGCTTCTCGCGCAGCGCCGGCGCGTCCGGGCGTTGGCGCGCGTGGTCCAGCAGCAGGCGGGGGAAGGTCGTTTGCACGGCGTCTCCTTGCACGGCGATCGCTTGGGGCACTCGCGGGGGCATGGGCGAGGGCACTGTCGAGGCGGTGGTCGAACCGCAGCCCAGGGCCTCGCGTTGGAGCCGGACTCTAGGACTAAGTTTGACGCCCGGATGTCGGTCCAACGACAATCCTAGGGTCCGACCCGAGCGGAGTTTCCCGCCCCCCGGTTCCGTCATCTCGCATCCACCATCCCGGCATGACGGCCGTCTCCAGCCTGCGCGACCGCGCGCGTTCCCCCACCGTCGACGAGCTCGACAGCATCCCGTGGCTGAAGGTGCTGGACCCCATCGACCAGCGCCACGTGGCCGGCACCATCATGGTGGCGCACGCCCATCCCGGCGACCGCATCTGCCGCGTCGGCCGGCCGCCCACCTACTGGTTCGGCGTGGTCGAAGGGCTGCTGAAGATGAGCAACGACAGCAAGGGCGGCGCGCAGATCACCTTCACCGGCATCCCGCCGGGCGCGTGGTTCGGCGAGGGCACGCTGCTCAAGCGCGAGGTCTACCGCTACAACATCGAGGCGCTGCGCAAGAGCACCGTCGCCGGCCTGCCCATCGATGAATTCCACGCGCTGCTGGACCGCAGCATCCCGTTCAACCGCTTCGTGATGAACCAGCTCAACGAGCGGCTGGGCCAGTTCATCGCCGCGCGCGAGATCGACCGCCAGAACCAGCCCGACACCCGCGTGGCGCGCAGCCTGGCGTCGCTGTTCCACCCGGTGCTGTACCCGGGCGTGGGGGAGCTGCTGCGCATCACGCAGCAGGAGCTGGCGTACCTCGTCGGCCTGTCGCGCCAGCGGGTGAACCAGGCCTTGTCGGCGCTGCAGGCGCAGGGGGTGATCCGCATCGAGTACGGCGGGCTGCGGGTGCTGGACCTCGAGGGCTTGCGCACCTACACGGTGGAGTGAGCGGCCAACGCGCGCGCCTGGCCGCTCACATCAGGCGTCATGACGAACGGCGGCTGCGGCGTGCCGCGCCCAGGCCCAGCAGGGCCACGGCCGCCAGCGCCAGGCTGGCCGGCTCCGGCAGCTGTGGCGTGTCCACCAGGCGGTAGACCACGGTGCTGCTGTCAAAGATCCGGCCGTCGTCGAAGGCCAGTGACGGCGCGAACAGGCCATCACCCACGCCGGGCAGGAAGGTGTAGCTGGCGAAGGACAGGTCCAGGCCGGGCAGGCTGCCGCCGTCCTGCGGCACGGCCCAGCCCATGTTGGGATCGGCCGGCAGGTCGCCCAGGCCGAAGTGGCTGCTGCCGTGGGTGAAGCTGAAGGACAGCAGCTGGTAGATCGGCGCGCCGTCGAAGTTGCTGCCCGAGGGCGTGCCGTCGTCGAAGCTGATCCGGCCGCTGAAGTCCTGGCCGCCCAGCCGGCCGTCGACGATGTCGTAGGTGACCAGGGCGGCCGATGCGGGCGCGGCGACGCACAGGGCGGCCGCGGCGACGAGTGCGGTGGCAAGCCCTGCGGCAAGACGGGGCGCGGTGGAGGTCATGGTGTGTCCCATTCGTGGTGTTGTCGGGATGGATCGGGGATGGATGGCGGTCAACCGGCCACCGGCTGCGTGGTGTCGAACACGGTGTAGCCGTCCAGCTGCGTCAGCGTCACGCCGACCAGCTCGACCAGCAGCCGCGGCGGCGCCACCGGGCCATTGCCGTCCAGGTCGTAGGCCGCGTAGGTGCGGCCGCCCTGCGCAATCAGCTTCAGGAGACCATCGGCAAGGGGGTCGGTGCCGGTGTAGCCCAGGCTCGTGAGCAGCTGGCCGACGACCAGCACGTCATGGCCGGGCTGGAAGTCGGTGATGCGGTCGCCGGCGTCGAGGATGCTGGTGTAGACGAAGCGGTCGTCGCCGCCGCCGCCGGTCAGCAGGTCGCGGCCCTGGCGGCCGGTGAGGGTGTCGTGGCCGGGGCCGCCCACCAGGGTGTCCACGCCGGCCGTGCCCATCAGCACCTGCTGCTCGGCAATCAGGAAGCGGGCGACCGAGGGGTCGTGGTCGCTCAGCTGCGCGCTGAACTCGGAGTTGATGTGCACCACGTCGAAGCCGCCGCTGGCCGCCAGCAGCCCGGGGCTGACCATGACGTGGTCCAGCACCTGCGCATTGCCTTCGAAGTTGTAGCTGTAGCGCTGGTCCACCGGCAGGGTCTCGACCATCGACGTGAGGCCGGCCGCCTTCAGCACGCCCACCGGATTCGAGAACTCGAAGTCGTTCAGGTCGCCCAGCACGATGATGCTGGCGCCGGCATCGGCGTCGAGCAGGGCGTCGACGTAGTTCGCCACGATGGTGGCCTGCTTCATGCGTTGCTCCTCGGACGAGAGTACCGGCGGCTGCGTGACGCCGAAGAGCGGCTGGTCGCCACCCTTGGAGTTGAAGTGGTTGCCGATGACGGTGATGTGCTCGCCGTTGAACACGAACTCGCCCACCAGCGGCTTGCGGCTGCTGTCGAAGGCGCCGCCCACGGGGTCGGTGAGGCGCTGCAGCGAGCCGTCGACGAAATCGACCCGGTCGGGGTTGAAGAGGAAGCCGGTGCGGATATTGCCGCCCGGCTCGCCGCCGTCCTGGCCGTCCACCGGGTTGATCTGCCGGTATTCATAACGCGGACCGCCAGCGGCCACGATGGCCTCGATCAGCGTGTTGAAGGTGACCGAGGCATCCACCACGCCGTTGTTCACCGGGCCGTTGTTGTCCTGCATCTCCTCCAGGCACAGGATGTCCGGCGCGCCCAGGTTGTTGCGGATGGCGGACGCAATGGCCGCGAAGGTGGTGTCGCCGGGGTCCAGGTTCTCGACGTTGAAGGTGGCCACCGTCAGCGCGCCGGCGCTGCCGGTGAGCGTGGTGGTCTCGCGCTGCAGCGTGGACGCGGCGGCGACCACCGGCGTGTCGGCCACCAGCACCTCGTAGTTGCCGAAGGCGTAGTTGACGACGCCCGTCATGTCGCCGAAGCGCGCGCCCACGTCCACCTCGGGCAGCGTGGTGGCGCTGTCGAGGTCGTCGATCTGGATGCGCTCGGGGTTGAAGTCGCCGGGGCTGATGGCGATGCCGCCGCGCTCGGTGCGGCCGGTGGCGCCGGCGCCGTTGTGGGCGAGCACCCAGATCTCTTCATTGCTTCCAAAGTGAGCGGTGGGCGACACCGCCACCGCGTTCGGCACCGTCACCAGCATGCCCTCCAGGCTTTCCCAGAAATCGATGCCTTCGCCGGCGGGGTCGAAGTCGCCGGCGGTCTCCACGTTGCCGCTGCTGCCGGCGCTGAAGTCGTCGTTGATCTTCTGCGTCGGCGGCACGCGGTCGGTGCCGAGCACGATGGGTGCTATGCCGCCGGCCGGTGCGCCTTCCCAAGGCACCACCAGCAGCGGCTGCACGCCGGCGTTGTGGGTGATCTCGGTGACGGTCAGGTTGCTGGACGTCGCGCCGCCGGCGCGGAACTCGGTGACCGTGCCGGAGACCAGCACCGCATCGCCCACCCGCTGCGTCGGTGCGCTGTTGGTGAAGACGAAGATGGCGTCGGAGGTGGCGGGGTTGGCGTCCGGCGTCGGGTCCTGCATGTAGAAGCCGTTGGAGGCCACGGCGGTGACGATGCCCGGCACGTTGCGCACCGGCGCCGTGCCGGTGGCCGAGGACAGCAGCGGCGAGAGGTGGCCCGCGCCCTGCACGTCGGCGATGCGGGTGCTGATGGTGCTGTCCACCAGCAGCACCGTTTGGCTGGTGGTGCTGCCCGGCGTCAACTCGCCTGGCGGCACGACGAGGCTCAGCAGCGCCGTCTCGTGGTTCTCCGCCACGCCGTCGGTCAACACCGTGAAGGTGACCGAGCCGCTGCTGGTGCCGGCCGGGATGATGATGGTGGTGGACGACAGCGCGTAGTCGGCGGCGTCGATGCCGCTGCCGCTCACATCGAGCGCCACGACCTGGTCGGTGGTGACCGGGGCGGTGGTCGTCGCGGTGACGGTGATGGCGCTGCCGGCCGATTCCAGCGCCACCGTGCTGCTGACCGAGAGGTTCACCTGGTTGGCCGGCGCCACGGTGCCGGCGCTGAGGGTGAAGTCGTCGATGCCTAGGCCGTCGTCGGAGCTGGCCACGTCGGTGTCGGTCCAGCGCAGCCAGAAGGTCTGTCCCGGCGCAATGGACAGGCCGGTGAGGGTGGTGCTGAGCCCCGCGCTGTTGGCGGCCGCGTTGCCGTTCAGCGCGCCCACGGTCCCGCTGGTGATGGGCGCCACGAAGTCCAGCGCGTCGCCATCGGTCCAGCTGCCGTTGTTCAGTGCCGTGGCGTCCACGCTGTACTGGAACTCCAGGCGGTCGGCCACCGTGCGGCTGGCCAGGCCCAGGCGCCACTGTTCGCCGGTGTAGCCGATGGTCAGCGACGTGATGGTGGCGCCGCTGTCGTTGGTGAAGCTGACGCCCAGCGTGGGCACCACCGAGCCCGAGCGCAGCGAGCCGAACGCGCGTTCCGTGCTGCCGGCGGCGCCGAAGCTGTAGGTGTCGCCGTTGTTCGCGCTGCCGGTGCCGCTGCGGTAGCTGGTGTTGCCGCCGGTCCCGGCCTCGAAGAAGGTCCAGCCGTCCGGCAGCAGGGTGCCGCTGCCGTCGCTCACGTTGTTCGATAGGCTGTTGAAGTCCTGCGCGTAAGCGCTTCCGGTGAAAGAGATCGGCACGGTGGGGTCCTCGAGGCGTTGGAGTTTCGGCGTGAAACCGGGCACTGTCGGGTGCGTGCATGAAACCTATGTGACCCGGTGATGGCGAGTCCAGACGCGTTTCCCCGCATCTGGGTATCCAGATGAATCGGTGCAGGTGGCGTGCCTGGCGCGCCCCTCGAACAGGGGGCCGGGTTCTTACCGAGCGACGGGGCCGCTCGCCTGACGCGCCATCAGCGCGGCAGGTTGGCGATGCCGGCCGCCACGTGGCCGGCCGGCACGTGCGGCGCGGCGCCGTCCACGTGGCGGGTCTGGTCGTCGAAGAAGAAGTCGGGCTCGAACTCGCGCAGGAACTCGCCCTTGGGCAGGCCGCCGAGGAACATGGCCTCGTCGACCTCCACGTGCCAGTCCATCAGGGTGCGGATGGCACGTTCATGCGCCGGCGCGCTGCGTGCGGTGACCAAGGCGGTGCGGATGCGCATGCCGGCGGGGTCGGCCGCCTCGCGCAGCTTGTGCAGCGCGGCCAGCAGCGGCTTGAAGGGGCCGGCGCCGAGCGGCGTGGCGGCCTGCGTGTGCTCGTGGCGCTGGAAGGCGTCGAGGCCGTCGCGCTGGTAGACGCGCTCCGCCTCGTCGGAGAACAGCACCGCGTCGCCGTCGAAAGCGATGCGCACTTCATTCGGATGGCGGTCGCTCGCGCGTGCGCTGTGCGGCAGCACGCGGGCGGCGGGCACGCCGGCGTCGAGGGCCGAGCGCACGTCGGCCTCGTTGGTCGAGAGGAACAGTTGCGCGTTCAGCGGCCTGAGATAACGCCACGGCGGCTCGCCGCGCGTGAACACGCCGCGCTCGATGGCCAGGCCGTAATGGCGGCAGGAGCGGAAGACGCGCAGGCCGGAGACGGGGTCGTTGCGGGAGAGGATGACGACCTCCACCTGCTGCTGTCCTTGCCGCATCAGCGCCAGCAGCTTCTGCACCAGCGAGAAGGCGACGCCGGGGTGGGCCGGCTGGTCCAGGCGGTCCAGCTGCAGCTGCATGTAGGCGCGGTCGTCGTTCGCTTCGAAGACGCGGTTTTCGTCTTCGAAGTCGAAGAGGGCGCGGGAGGAGAGGGCGATGACCAGGCGGTCGGCGAAGGGGCCGGGCATCGGGGGATGATAGGCGCG
>CBIHPZ010000232.1:0-6145 GCA_966211865.1 uncultured Aquabacterium sp. | reverse complement strand
GAGGTCATGCGCGGCACTCTAGGCAGTCAACTCCCGATTGACCAGCCGCCAGCCCGTTGACACATTGCTTCCATGAGCTTGACAAAGCCGACCGACAAACCCACCCGCCTGGGCCCGCCTGCGCGAGGCCCGGACGAGGCCACGCACCTGGAACGCCAGCGCAAGCTGCGGCTGGCGCTGGATGCCAATGCGCTGGAGCTCTTCGCCCGCGTGGTGGCTGCCGGCAGCTTTGCCGAGGCCGCGCGCCGGCTGGGGCAGACGCGCGCGGCGGTCAGCCGCCGCATTGCGGCCATCGAGGCGCAGGCCGGCGTCACGCTGATCGCGCGCACCACCCGCTCGCTGGGGCTCACGGAAGCGGGCCGCCGCCTGGCGGCTTCCGCCCGCGGCGTGCTGGAGGCGGCCGATGCCGCGCGCCGCGGCGTGCGCGCCAACCGCGGCGCGCTGGAAGGGCTGCTGCGCATCACCGCCGTGCCCAGCTTCGGCCGCGCGGTGCTCATCCCGCTGCTGGCGCGCTTCCAGCAGAAGCACCCGGGCGTGCGGGTGGAGCTGCTGTTCACCGACCGCCGCATCGACCTGCTGCGCGAGGGCGTGGACATCGCCTTCCGCATCACCCGCAAGCCGCCGGAAGACTGGCTGGCGCAGCCGGTGCTGCCGTTCCGCGTGGGCGCCTACGCGCAGGCCGCCGAGCCGCTGCCGCACCCCGGCGCGCTGGTGCATGAACGCTGCCTGCTGCTGGCCCCCGCGGCCGACGCGATGCCGCTGCGCTGGCGCCACGACGCGCGCGGCGAGACGGCGGAGGCGCAGGTGCTGCCCATCGCCTGCGGCGACGACATGGACTCGCTGATCGGCCTGGCGCGGGCCGGCGGCGGCATCGTCTTCGCGCCCGACTACTGGGTGGCCGCGGCCCGGCGCGCCGGCCGCCTGATCGACATGCTGCCCGGCTGGCGCCTGCCGGTGGCCGAAGGCGACGCGGTGCAGGCCCTGACCCTGCCGCTGGCCACCGCGGGGCGCACGGCGCGTGAACTGGTGCGCTTCGTTCGTGAAGCCTGCGCACCTCCCCTGGCGTAGATGCCGTTGCGCCGGCCCCGCAGAAAGATTTGAAATCTGCGCAGCGGCCGGCTCTGGTATCTCTCGCCCTGTCAGCAAAAAGAGAGGGCACCGGGAACCCCGGCGCACCCGCATGGAGACAGTCATCGAGAAGCCGCGCATCCTCGTCGTGGACGACGAGTCCGACATGGTCACCCTGCTGCAGGACCTGCTGCGGCGTGCCGGCTTCGAGGCCCATGGCGCGGCCAGCGGGGCCGAGGCGCGCCGCGCGCTGGCCGCCAGCGCCTACGAGCTGATGCTGCTGGACCTGCGCCTGAAGAGCGAGGACGGCCTGACCCTGGCGCGCCAGCTGCGCGAAGGCTCGCCGATGCCGATCATCATGATCAGCGGCTCCAGCGACGAGACCGACCGCGTGCTGCTGCTGGAGCTGGCGGCCGACGATTTCCTGGTGAAGCCCTTCAGCCCGCGTGAACTGGTGGCGCGGGTGCGTGCGGTGCTGCGGCGCTATGCGGCGGTGCCCGGCGCCGCTGCGGCGGCCGCGGCGGAACCGCCCGCGCCGGCCTGGGAAGGCCGGCCCGCGGCACCGGCCGCGCCGGTGGGCTGGCAGGCGCGCGGCCTGCGCTTCGGCGACTGGGTGCTCGACACCGCCGAACGCGAACTGCGCCGCAGCGACGGCACGCTGTGCGCGCTGACGCAGGCCGAGTACCGCCTGCTGGAAGCCTTCGTCGAACAGCCGCGCCGCGTGTGGACGCGCGACCAGCTGCTGGAGCGCACGCGCAGCCTGGAGACCGAGGTCTTCGACCGCACCATCGACGTGCTGATCCTGCGCCTGCGCCGCAAGATCGAACCCAACCCCAAGCACCCGCAGTTCATCTGCACCGAACGCGGCCTGGGCTACGTGTTCGCGGCGGCGGTCGAGCGGGTGGGGATGTGATTCCGCACGGCCGGAGGCCCGCATGAGCCGCGGCGTGCGCTTCCGCCTGCTGGCGGCCTTCACCGTGCTGCTGCTGGCCGCGGTGATGCTGGCCGGCGTCGGCTGGTGGGGCATGCGCAGCACGCAGCGCGCGCTGGCCGGCGTGCAGCATGAACTGCTGCCCACGCTGCTGCACGCGCTGGAGGTGTCGCAGCGCACCACGCAGCTGGCGCTGGTGGCGCGCAAGCTGAGTGAATCGGCCACCGAGGTGGAGCTGGAAACCCACCGCGGCACGGCCCTGCAGCTCTTGCAGCAGATCCAGCAGCGCAGCGTGGACCTGCAGCCCTCGGCCGGGCTGCAGCGCGTCATCGGCTCGCTGCACCAGGAGCTGGGCCGGCAGCTGGACACGCTGGTGGCGCTGACCAGCGGCAAGCAGCAGCTGCAGGAACGCCTGGCGGCGCAGCGGCGCGAACTGGAAACCCTGGGCGCGGCCTGGCACGGCGCGGGCGGCGCCGCGCGCACGCAGCCGCCGCCGGCCGGTGATGCGGCGCTGGCCACCGCCCTGTGGTCCACGCTGGTGCTGGGCCTGGGCGCGGAAGACGCGTCCACCATCGGCCGCCTGCAGGCCGACGTGGAAGCGCTGATGCTGGCCGCGCGCCACCGCGGCGCGCTGGGCCGCCTGCCCGAGCCGCAGGGCGGCATGCTGCGCCAGCTGGCCGACCCCATCGAAGGCCTGCTGGCGCAGCGCCAGCGCCTCTTGGACCTGGAGCGCCGCGGCGCCTACATGGTGGTGCTGGCGCGCGCCAATGCCGACGAGCTGAACGACGAGGTCTCGCGCGAGGTGGCGCGCCTGCGCGGCGTGGCGTCGGACCGCAGCAGCGCGCTGGAGCGCGTGGTGCGCTCGGGCGAGACCGGCGTGCTGGCGCTGGCGCTGGTGGCCATCATGATCGCCGCGCTGGCCGCGCATTACGTGCGCCGGCTGGTGGGCGAGGTGGAGGCCGTCACCGCCCACATGGTGCGGCTGGCCGAGGGCGACACCACCCAGCAGCCCGCCGCCGCCGCGCTGCCGCCCAGCGACCGGCCGGACGAGCTGGGCGCGCTGGCCCACAGCTTCGAGCTGCTGCGCGACCAGGCCCTGGCGCGCCAGCGCCTGGTGGCCGAGCTGCACACCCAGCGCGAGCAGCTGGAGGCGGTGCTGGAAAGCCTGACCGACGGCCTGGCCGTGTTCGACCGCGAACGCCGGCTGCTGCTGTGGAACCGCCGCTTCGCCGAGCTGCTGGCGCCGATGGGCGCGGCGCCGCGCGTGGGCGTGCCGCTGGCCGAGCTGTTTGCGGGTTTGCCGGCCGGCGCCCGCTGGCATGGCGCGCCGGGGCGCGACGGTGCACCGCGGCGCGAGGGCACGCCGCGGCTGGACGACGACGGTACGGCGCTCACTTGGCCCGTTAGCGGCGCGGATGCGGAATGGACTTCCGCGGTGTCCGCGGCGGATGCCGCGGCCTGGGACGGCAGCGGCCAGGTGGAGCTGCAGCTGCCCGACGGCGGCGTGTGGGACCTGCGCAGCCGCCGCATGCCCGCGGGCGGCAGCGTCACCCTGGCCACCGACCTGACGGCGCGCCGCGCCATCGAGCGCGAGCTGCAGCAGGCGCAGAAGCTGGAGGTGCTGGGCCAGCTCACCGGCGGCGTGGCGCACGACTTCAACAACCACCTGGGCACCATGCTGGGCAACCTGGTGCTGCTGCAGTCCGAGCTGGCCGGCGCGCCGCGCGCCGAAGCGCTGTGGCAGCGCGTGCACCGTGCGGCGGCCAGCGCGGCCGGGCTCACGCGGCGGCTGCTGGCCTTCGCGCGGCGCCAGCCGCTGCAGGCCGAGCGGGTGGAGCTGGACAGCATGCTGGAGGAGATGCGCGACCTCATCGAATACAGCGCCGGCGAGGCAGTGGAGGTGGCGCTGGCGCTGGACGCCCCCGGCGCGCTGCTGCACGTGGACCGCGGCCAGCTGGAGAACGCGGTGTTGAACCTGGTGATGAACAGCGCCGCCGCCATGCCCGACGGCGGCCGCCTGCAGGTCAGCACGGGGTTGGACCCCGACGGCCGCATTCGCCTGGCCGTGGCCGACACCGGCATCGGCCTGCCGCCGGCGCTGCGCGACAAGGTCTTCGAGCCCTTCTTCACCACCAAGGCCGACGGCAAGGGCAGCGGCCTGGGCCTGTCCATCGTCTACGGCTTCGTCAAGCAAAGCGGCGGCGACATCACGCTGGACAGCGAGCCCGGCGCGGGCACCACGGTGCAGATGCGCCTGCCGCCCGCGGGCCCCGCCCCCGCCGCGCCCGCCGGCGGCAGCGGCCCCGCCCGGCCCGGCGCACGCCCCAGCGCAGCCGATGCCGAGCACCCGGAACTGCGCGGCCTGCGCGTGCTGGTGGTGGAGGACGACGAGGCCTTCCGCGCCACCTTGCTGGACCTGCTGCAGCGCGCCGGTGCCGAGGCGCAGGGCGTGCGGTCGGCCGAGGTGGCGCTGGAAGCGCTGCAGGCCGCGCCCGCGCTGCCGCAGCTGGTGCTGTCGGACATCTGCCTGGGCCGCGGCGAGGACGGGCTGGGCCTGGCGCGCACGCTGCGCGCCCGCTGGCCGAACCTGCCGGTGATCCTGATGTCCGGCCTGGCGCCCGAAATGCTCGGCCACCCGACCGACTGGCTGCGCGATTTCGGCTTCCTGCAGAAGCCTTTCCCGCTGCACGCGCTGGCCGACGTGTCCCGCGTGGGGCCGCGGCACGAGCATTCGTGATGGAGCGACCGCCCGAGGATTGCGCAGTCTCCCGGGCCCATTCCTTGCCCCTGACGCCACCGCCCCTGCCACACCGAACGAACGGATGCGCTTCCTCCACTTCCTCACGCGCGGCGCAGGTGCTGCGGCTGCCGCGCTGGCATTGACGTTCCTGGGCAACGGCGCCCGGGCCGAGTCGATCAAGATCTCCTGCGGGGCCGTCGGCCAGGAGCTGGAGCTGTGCAAGCGCGCCGCCGAGCAGTGGGCGCGCAAGACCGGCCACCAGGTGCAGGTGGTGGCCACGCCCAACGACGCCAGCGAACGCCTGGCGCTGCTGCAGCAGGTGCTGGCCGCGGGGTCGGACAAGATCGACGTGTTCCAGGTCGACGTGGTGTGGCCGGGCCTGCTGGCCGAGCACCTGCTGGACCTGAAGCCGTTTTCCAAGGGCGCGGAACAGTCGCACTTCGGCGCCTTCGTCGCCAACAACACGGTGCGCGGCCGGCTGGTGGCCATGCCCTGGCTGGCCAACGCGGGGCTGCTCTTCTACCGCAAGGACCTGCTGGAAAAACACGGCCTGAAGGTGCCCGGCACCTGGGCCGAGCTGACCGGCACCGCGCGCCGCATCATGGACGCCGAGCGTGCCGCCGGCCACGATCGCATCTGGGGTTATGTGTGGCAGGGCCGCGCGTACGAAGGCCTGAGCTGCAACGCGCTGGAATGGCTGGTGAGCCACGGCGCCGGCACCGTGGTGGATGGCGACGGCCGCATCAGCGTGCGCAACCCGCAGGCCGCGCAGGCGCTGAAGACGGCGGCGGGCTGGGTGGGCGGCATCTCGCCGAAGTCGGTGCTGAACTACGCCGAGGAAGAGGCGCGCGGCGTGTTCCAGGCCGGCAATGCCGTCTTCATGCGCAACTGGCCGTATGCCTGGGCGCCGGCGCAGGCGCCGGACAGCGTCATCCGCGGCAAGGTGGGCGTGGCGGTGCTGCCGCGCGGCGACCTGGGTGGCCCGCTGGGCGGGGACGGCGGGCGCCATGCCGCCACGCTGGGCGGCGAATCGCTGGCGGTTTCGAAGTACAGCCGCCACGCCGCGCTGGCCGCGGACCTGGTGATGTACATGACCAGTGCTGACGTGCAAAAGGAGCGGGCGCTGATCGGCGCCTACAACCCCACCATCCCCGCGCTGTACAAGGACGCCGACATCATCCGCGTCAACCCCTACATGGCGGAGCTGGCCGACACCTTCACCAACGCCGTGGCGCGGCCCACGGCGGCCACCGGCGCGCGCTACAGCCAGGTCAGCAACCAGTTCTGGATCGCGGCGCACGGGGTGCTTTCCGGCAAGAGCACCGCGGACGAGGCGCTGGCGCGGCTGGACGCGCAGCTGCGCGAGCTGAGCCGGGGCGGGAAGTGGAACTGAAAGTGAGCGTCCC
>CBIHPZ010000231.1:0-6164 GCA_966211865.1 uncultured Aquabacterium sp. | reverse complement strand
TCGACGTAGCGCGAGGAATCGCCCAGGTCCTTGTAGACGCGCCAGAAGGTGGCGCCGTCGCGCTGGCGCGGCGCGCGCAGCAGCGCGATGGTGTCGAGGAAGGCCGCCGTGTCGGCCTCGCGGATGCGGTAGCCGTACTCCACCGCCACCGGGCCGGCCTCGGGCGCGGGTTCGGCGCCGGCCAGCAGGTTCTCGAAGGGCACGGGCTGCGCCTGCGTCACGTCCTGCGCCTCCCCCATGCGCAGCGGGAAGGGCTTGGCCAGCAGCAGGCCGCCCAGCATCAGCACCGTGGCCAGGCACAGCGCCAGCTGCAGGCCGGCCACGCCGGCGACGATGCCCCAGAAGAAGGAGCCGATCGCGAACGAGCCCAGCGCCGACAGCACGTGCAGCGCCGTGGCGCGCGAACGCACCCACGGCGGCGCGCTGGTCTGCGTGGCGGTGTTGAAGGTGGACATCACCGACATCCACGCCGCGCCGCCGGCCACCAGCGACGCGTACACCGGCAGCCGCCAGCGCGACCACGCGGCCACCAGCATCACCGAGGCGAAGACCAGGCACGCGAGCATCACCAGCCGCTCCAGGCCCAGCCGGGCGCGCACACGGCCCAGCACCAGGCCGGCCGCCACCGCACCGGCGCCCAGGCAGCCCATCAGCAGGCCGAAGCCCTCCGCCCCCAGGCCCAGGCGCTGCTGGCCGATGACCGGCAGCAGCGCCCACAGCGCCGAGCCGGCCGCGCTGTAGGCCGCCGTGCGCACCAGCTGCGCCAGGATGGTGTGCGAGTGGCGCGCATAACGCAGCCCCGCCAAGGTGCCGCCCCACAGGCGCTCGGCCGGCAGGCGGCTGGGCGGGTGCGGGCGTGGCGGCCAGCGCCGCAATGCCAGGGCCAGCGACAAGGTGCCCGCCAGCGCCAGCCCGAACACCCAGCCACCGCCGGCCCACGCGAACACCACGCCCGCCAGCGCCGGGCCCAGCGCACGCGCCGCGTTGTAGGCGATGCTCATCGCCACGATGGCCTGCGGCAGCTCCTCGCGCGGCAGGATCTCGCCCACGGCTGAATTCCACGCCGGCGACAGCATGGCCGTGCAGCAGCCGGCCAGCGCGGTGAAGAAGAGGATGGTGGCCGGCCCCGCCCAGTCGGCCAGCACCAGCACCGCCAGCAGTGCCACCGCCACCGCCTGCGTGTACAGCGTGCCCAGCAGCAGGCGGCGGCGGTCGGTGGTGTCGGCCAGCACGCCGGCGGGCAGCGCCAGCACGAACATCGGCAGGAACACCGCCGTCTGCACCGCCGCGGCCAGGAAGGTGGAGCCGGTGCGCTCGACGATGAACCACGCCGCCGCCATGCCCTGCATGGCATTACCGATGAAGTAAGCGGCACTGGCGAACCACATGCCGCGGAAGACCGGGTGCCGCAGCGTGTGCCAGATGGCGTTGGAACCGCCGCCGGCGCGTGCGGGCACGGCGGCCACGGCGCTGGGGCCGGTGGAGGCGGGGCCGGGCGGCTCGGCGACGGCCGGTTCGGGAACGGCGGCCGTGCTGCCTGGCTGGGGGCTGGAAGTCATGCGAATCGTTGGGGGCAATCGATGCGCCGGCCGACCACTGCCCGGCTGAAGCGGTCGATCCTAAGCCAGGCGCCGTGGCGAACCCGCTGCAAGCCCGCCGCCATCACCTGCACGGCTGCAGGGTCAAGGGCCTGCGGGTGCCGCGGGTGCCTGAGCCCATCGGCGGCCTCGCCCAAGCGCCAGCACCCGCCGCCCGCCCGCGGCGGCCGGCGCGCCGCGTGCCGTGAGCAACGCCGGCCCTGATGCATTCCTGATGCGCTGGCTGCTACCGTGCAACCCGCGTGAACCACCACCCTGCTCCCCCACCCTCGACCACTGCGCAGCACCCGCTGCGCCGCCCCGCGCTGGCCTTGGCCACCTGGGCCGTCGCCTGGGCCGCCATGCTGGCGCTGGACGCGCACGTCGACCTGGCCAACCTGGCGATGCTGCTGGTGCTGGCCTCGGCGCTGGCGTCGCTGTGGCTGCCGGTGCCGGCCGCGCTGGCGGCCACCGCGGCCGCGGTGCTGGCCTTCAACTGGCGCTTCGTGCCGCCGCGCGGCACCCTGAGGGTGGACGGGCCGCAGCACCTGCTGCTGCTGGGCGGCATGCTGGGCGTGAGCTGGATCGTGGCCGGGCTGATGGCGCTGCAGCGCCACCGCGCCGAAGACGCCCACCGCCACCGCCAGCGCGCCGAGCAGCTGCGCCGCCTGGGCGACGCGCTGCGCGATGCCGAGGCGCCGCTGGCGCATGCCGCGCAATTGCAGTCCGCGCTCAGCGAGCTGGCCGGCGCGCCGGCGTCGCTGCTGCTGCTCACCGGCACGCTGCCGCCGCAGCGCGACGACGACGCGGCCATCCGCCTGGGCCACCCGGACGCCGACCAGCAGGTGGCGCTGTGGCACTGCCTGCGCCAGGGCCAGGCCATGGGCCCGGGCACCGGCCGCCACCAGGAACTGCCCGCCTGGTACCTGCCGCTGCGCGGGCGTGACGCCTGCTTCGGCGCCGCGCTGCTGCCACGCCGCGCACCCGCGCCCGCCGACGACACCGACCGCCTGCACGCCCAGGCCCTGTGCGACCAGATGGGCCTGGCGCTGCAGCGGGTGCAGGCCCACGCTGCCGAAACCGCGGCGCGCGACGAGGCGCAGCTGCAGGCCGTGCGCAACGCGATGCTGGCCGCCATCTCGCACGACTTCCGCACGCCGCTGGCCACCATCGTGGGCGCCGCCAGTTCGCTGCAGGAACAGGACGCGCGCCTGCAGCCGGCGCAGCGCCAGGCCCTGGCCACGCGCATCGCCGACGAAGCCGCCCGCCTGCGCCGCCTGGCCGACAACACGCTGCAGCTGGCGCGCCTGGACGCGCCGGGCCTGCAGCTGCAGCGCGACTGGGAATCGGCCGAGGACATCGTGGGCGCCGTGCTGAACCGCGCGCGCAACCGCGACCCCGGCCGCCGCGTGCGCGCCCGCCTGGAGCCCGGCCTGCCGCTGCTGCGCTGCGACCCGCTGCTGATGGCGCAGCTGCTGGACAACCTGGTCGACAACGCGCTGAAGTACAGCCCGCCCGAGGCGCCGGTGGAACTGCTGGTGCGGCAGCTGCCGGGCCAGGTGCTGTTCGCCGTGCGCGACCGCGGGCCCGGCGTGCCGCCGGCCTGGCGCGAGCGCATCTTCGACGCCTTCCAGCGCGGCCAGGCGCCCACCCTCGCGGAGCCCGCGCACGCACGCGCCACTGCCGACGCGAGCCGCGACGGCGCGGGCGTGGGCCTGGCGGTGTGCCGCGCCATCGCCCGCGCCCACGGCAGCGAGCTGCGGCTGCGCCCGCGCGGCCACGGCGGGGCCAGCTTCGAATTCGCGCTGGCGGTGGAAGCGCCACCGCAGGCGCCGGCGCCATGACGCTGAAGGTGCTGCTTGCCGAGGACGACCGCAGCCTGCGCAGCACGCTGCGCGACGCGCTGGCGCTGGAGGGCTACGAGGTGCTGACGGCCGCCAGCCTGGCCGAAGGCCTGGCGCTGCTGGCCCATGCCGACCCCGACCTGCTGATCCTGGACCTGGGCCTGCCCGACGGCGACGGCGCGGCACTGCTGGCCGCGCTGCGGCGGCGCCGCAATGCGCCGGCGCTGGTCATCTCGGCGCGCCAGGCCGATCCGCAGAAGATCGCCCTGCTGGACGCCGGCGCAGACGACTACCTGGTCAAGCCCTTCTCGATCGGCGAGCTGCTGGCCCGCATGCGCGTGGCGCTGCGCCATCGCGGCACGCAAGTGGACGCGTCAATCACACATTATCTGCACGGCGACATCGAGATCGACCTGTCCTCGCGCCGCGTCAGCCGCGGCGGCCAGCCGCAGCACCTGACGCCCACCGAGTACGCGCTGCTGGCGCGCCTGGTGCGCAGCGCCGGCCGCGTCGTCACGCACCGCACGCTGCTGGCCGACGTGTGGGGCCCCGAGTACGTGGAGCACACGCATTACCTGCGTCTGTACCTGGGCCAGCTGCGCGCCAAGCTGGAAGCCGACCCGGCCGAGCCCCAGCACCTGCTGACCGAGCCCGGCGTGGGCTACCGCCTGGCCGAGCCCGACGACAGGCCGCCGGCGACCTGACGACGCCGGGACCTCGCGCCGGACGGCCGCCGCCCGGCCTTGCGCGCGTGACCGCGTCCGGCGGAGCAGCGCCCACCCGGCGCTTATGCGTTCCTGATGCCGCGGCCGGCACGCTGCGGGGCATGAACACCACCACCCTGTCCCCTGAGCCTCCCACCGCGGCGAGCGCCCGTCCCGGCCTCGCCGCGCTGACCCTGGGCGCCATCGGCGTCGTCTATGGCGACATCGGCACCAGCCCGCTCTACACCATCAAGGAAGTCTTCTCGCCGGCCACCGGCGTGCCGCTGGACGCGGCGCACCTGGTGGGCGCGGTGTCGGCCATCTTCTGGTCCCTGATGCTGGTCGTCACGCTGAAGTACGTGCTGCTGGTGCTGCGCGCCGACAACCGCGGCGAAGGCGGCGTGCTGGCGCTGGCAGCGCTGGCCGCCCACACCGCGCGCGGCCACCGCCGCCACGCGCTGCTGCTGCTGGGCATGGCCGGCGCCACGCTGTTCTATGGCGACAGCATCATCACGCCCGCCATCTCGGTGCTGGGCGCGATGGAAGGCCTGGAGGTGGTGACCCCGGCGCTGAAGCCCGCGGTGCTGCCGCTGGCGCTGGCGGTGCTGCTGGGCCTGTTCCTGTTCCAGCGCCACGGCACCGCCACCGTGGGCCGCTTCTTCGGCCCGGTCATCGTGCTGTGGTTCGTGGCGCTGGCCATCTCGGGCGTGGTGCATATTGCGCAGCAACCGGCCATCCTGGCGGCGCTGGACCCGCGCCAGGCGCTGCATTTCCTGACCGGGCGCGGCTGGCAGGTCTTCGCCGCCGTGGGCGCGCTGGTGCTGGCGCTGACCGGCGCCGAGGCCCTGTACGCCGACCTGGGCCACTTTGGCCGCACGCCCATCCGCCTGGCCTGGACGGGCCTGGTGATGCCGGCGCTGGCGCTGAACTACCTGGGCCAGGGCGCGCTGCTGATGCGCGACCCGTCCGCCATCGAGAACCCCTTCTTCCGCCTCTTCCCCGACCAGCTGCTGGTGCCCGCCGTGCTGCTGGCCACGCTGGCGGCCATCATCGCGTCGCAGGCGGTGATCTCGGGCGCCTACTCGCTCACGCGCCAGGCCATCCAGCTCGGCTTCCTGCCCCGGCTGTCGCTGCGCCACACCTCGGCGCACGAGGCGGGGCAGATCTACCTGCCGGCCGTGAACTGGACGCTGCTGGCCGGCGTGGTGGCGGCGGTGCTGGCCTTCGGCAGCTCGTCGGCGCTGGCCGGCGCCTACGGCATCGCGGTGACGCTCACGATGGCCGTTACCACCCTGCTCACCTACGTGGTGGTGCGCCACCGCTGGCACCTGCCGGCGCCGGTGGCCGTGGGAGCGACGCTGTTCTTCCTGGTGCTGGACGCGCTGCTGATCGCCGGCTGCGCCGTCAAGTTCTTCGATGGCGGCTGGTTCCCGCTGGCGCTGGGGGCGCTGCTGTTCGTGGTGATGAGCACCTGGCTGGCCGGCCGCGAGCGCCTGCTGCAGGCGCTGCGCGACGAAGGCCTGGCGCTGGCACCCTTCCTGGCCCAGCTGGCCGACCACCCGCCGCCGCGCGTGGTGGAACGCACCGCCGTGTACCTGGTGGCCGAGACCGACACCGTGCCCCAGGCCCTGCTGCACAACCTGAAGCACAACGCGGTGCTGCATGCGCAGAACGTGCTGCTGACCCTGCAGTTCCACGAGCAGCCCTGGGTGCCCGAGTCCGACCGCGTGCATGCCGAGGCGCTGGGCCACGGCTTCTGGCGCGTGAGCTTGAACTACGGCTTCATGGACACGCCCGACGTGCCGCGCGCCTGGCCGCTGTGCGCATCCAAGGGCCTGCTGGTGCCGCCCTTCGAGACCAGCTACTTCCTGAGCCGCCAGACCCTGGTGCCCGACGCGGTGGGCGCGGCCGGCAGCGGCTTCGCCCGCTGGCGGCGCCAGCTGTTCGCGGCGATGAGCCGGCAGGCCAGCGGTGCCGCGGCCTACTTCCGGCTGCCGGACAACGCGGTGGTGGAGCTGGGGACGCGCGTGGCGCTTTGA
>CBIHPZ010000230.1:0-6184 GCA_966211865.1 uncultured Aquabacterium sp. | reverse complement strand
GTTCCTCGATCTTCTTGCCGACCACCATCATCAGGTCGGCCAGCTCGTCGATCACGACGACGACGAAGGGCAGCCGGTCCAGCGGCTCCGGCTGTTCCGGCGTCAGGCTGAAGGGGTTGGGAATCAGCTCGCCGCGGGCCTTGGCGTCGTCCAGCTTCTTGTTGTAGCCGGCCAGGTTGCGCACGCCCATCTTGCTCATGAGCTTGTAGCGCCGCTCCATCTCGCCCACGCACCAGTTCAGCGCGTTGGCGGCCTGCTTCATGTCCGTCACCACCGGGCACAGCAGGTGCGGGATGCCCTCGTAGACGCTCATCTCGAGCATCTTCGGGTCGATCAGGATCAGGCGGACGTCGCGCGCCTCGGCCTTGTAGAGCAGGCTCAAGATCATCGCGTTGATGCCCACCGACTTGCCCGAGCCGGTCGTGCCGGCCACCAGGCAGTGCGGCATCTTGCCGAGGTCCGCCACCACCGGCGCGCCGACGATGTCCTTGCCCAGGCCCATGGTCAGCTGCGACGCGGCATCGGCATACACCTGCGAGCCGAGGATCTCGGCCAGGCGGATCATCTGGCGCTTGGCGTTCGGCAGCTCCAGCGCCATGGTGGTCTTGCCGGGGATGGTCTCGACGACGCGGATGCTGACCAGCGACAGCGAGCGCGCCAAGTCCTTGGCCAGGTTCACCACCTGCGCCCCCTTCACGCCGGTGGCGGGCTCGATCTCGTAGCGCGTGATCACCGGGCCGGGCGAGGCGGCGACCACGCGCACCTCGACGCCGAAGTCGCGCAGCTTCTTCTCGATCAGCCGCGAGGTCATCTCCAGCGACTCCGGCGTCACCGACTCCACGCGGCCCGACGGCGCGGCGTCGAGCAGGTCCACCTGCGGCAGCTTGGTGTCCGACAGCTCGACGAACAGCGGCTTCTGGCGCTCCTTGGCCACGCGGGTGGACTTCGGCACCTCGACGATCGTCGGCTCGATGACGATGGGCGCGTGGTCCTCGACCTCGGCCCGCTCGACCTCGATCACCGCTTCCCGTTCCTTCACCGCCCGCTGGCCGATGCGCTTGTCTTCCTGCTGTTCACGCGCCACGGTGCGGCGCTCGCCGAAGCGTTCGATCCATGCGCCGAGGCCGTCGGCCACCTGGGTCCACGAAAAGCGGAAGGCGAGGGACAGGCCCAGCACCAGCACCGCGATCCACAGCACGCCCGAGCCAGCGAAGCCGAGCCACTTCATCGACAGGCTGCCCGCCAGCGTACCGAGCACGCCGCCCGCCTGCCCGCCGGGCAAGGCGCCGTCGAAGCGGTAGAGGCGCGTCCATTCCAGCGCACAACTGGCCAGCATCAGCAGGCCCAGGCCACACCAGAACACCCAGCGCGGTGGCAGCGTGGGGTCGAGCGGCGTGCCCCGCAGCCAGCGCGCGAGGCCCGCCAGCCAGCCGCGCAGGCTGACCAGCATCAGCCACCAGGCCGAGTAACCGAAGAGGAAGAGCGCAAGGTCGGAAATCCACGCGCCGAGCAGGCCGGCGCGGTTGGCGATCAGCTCGCTCTGCCCCGACGTGGAGAAGCCGGGGTCGGCCACGTCGTGCGTCACCAGCGCCAGCAGGGCCAGCAGCCACAGCACGGCCGCGATGATCAGGCCGAACTGGCGCGGCCAGCGCAGGCCGCCATCGTTGCCGCCGGCTGGCACGGGGGCGGCTTTCCGGCTGCGGCGAGGCGCTGGAGCGGCGCCATCGGCGCCCAGGGAACCAAGCGGAAAGGTCATCAGTGCCCGCCCGGCCGGCCGCGCGGCACTGAAGCGCCCGCGATGGACGCCATTGAAACGATGTGGGGGCTGGTCATCCGCGGGATTGTGGCGCAGCCCTGCCGCGCCACCACCCCATGCGACGCCTGCTTACTCCGGCTGCGTGCTGCGTTCCTTGATGACCACCGAGCCGTTGTCCTGCGTCTCGATGACGCCCCGCTCTTCCAGGTCCTTCATCACGCGGCTGACCATCTCGCGCGAGGCACCGACCACCTTGGCCATGTCCTGGCGCGACACCTTGCCGCGGATCATCTTCACGCCGTTCACGTCCTCGGCCATTTCCAGCAACGTGCGAGCGACGCGGCCATACACATCCAGCAGCGCCAGCGATTCGATCTGCCGGTCCGCGTGGCGCAAGCGCCGCACCAGGCCGCGCAGGATGGCGTAGGACAGCGTGGAGTTCTCGGGCAGGCAGCGCGCGAAGTCGGCGCGGCCGAGGATCAGCATGTCGGTCTGGATCTCGCAGCGCACCGTGGCCGAATGCGCCTCGTTGTCGATCAGGCTCATCTCGCCCACGTAGTCACCGGACTCGAGCACGGCCAGGATCACCTCGCGGCCGCGTGAATCGGACGTCAGCACCCGCGCGCGCCCATTGAGCAGGATGAACAGTGCATTGCTCTTGCGCCCCTGCTCCACCACCAGTTCCCCACGACGGAAGCGGCGCTTGACCACGCTGTCCGCGATCCCCTGGGCCTGCTCGTTCGTGAGCATCGAGAACAGCGGCACACGGCGTATCAGGTCAAGATTCGTCAGCATCGACATCGTGAGATCCCCTTCCAAGCACAGTTTGTGCGGCCTTGGCCGGCCGCCGGCGAACGCCGTGCGGCTCGCGCCGCATATGTGAACAATTTGGCTATTGTGCCGATTGAAGGCCTTCGCGGCATAGCGATCGACCCCCATGTGACAATTCGCGACCTTGCGGCCCTCCGGCCGCGCGCGTTAGCCACACCCATCCCCCATGAGCACGACCCTTTCGCATGCCAAGGTGCTGATCCTCGGATCCGGTCCCGCGGGCTATTCCGCCGCCATCTACGCCGCGCGCGCCAACCTCAAGCCGATGCTCGTGACCGGCATCGCACAGGGCGGCCAGCTGATGACGACGACCGACGTGGACAACTGGCCCGCCGACGTCATGGGCGTGCAGGGCCCCGAGCTGATGCAGCGCTTCCAGCAGCATGCCGAGCGCTTCAACACCCAGATCGTGTTCGACCACATCAACGAGGTCGACTTCTCGCAGCGCCCGTTCCGCCTCAAGGGCGACAGCGGCGAGTACACCTGCGACGCCTTGATCATCGCCACCGGCGCCAGCGCCAAGTACCTGGGCCTGCCGTCCGAACAGGCCTTCATGGGCCGCGGCGTCAGCGGCTGCGCCACCTGCGACGGCTTCTTCTACAAGGGGGAGACGGTGGCCGTCGTCGGCGGCGGCAATACCGCCGTCGAAGAGGCGTTGTACCTGTCCAACATCGCCGCCAAGGTGCACCTGGTGCACCGCCGCGACAAGTTCCGCGCCGAAGCGATCCTGGTCGACAAGCTCAACGAGAAGGTCGCCGCCGGCAAGATGGTGCTGGAGCTGTACGAGACGCTGGACGAGGTGCTGGGCGACGCGTCCGGCGTCACCGGCGTCCGCCTGAAGAACGCGCAGACTGGGGCCACGCGCGAGCTGGCCGTCAAGGGCTGCTTCATCGCCATCGGCCACCAACCCAACACGGACATCTTCAAGGGTCAGCTGGAGATGAAGGATGGCTACATCGTCACGCGCTCGGGCCTCAACGGCTTCGCGACGATGACCAGCGTGCCCGGCGTCTTCGCCGCCGGTGACGTGCAGGACCACGTCTACCGCCAGGCCATCACCTCGGCCGGCACCGGCTGCATGGCCGCGCTGGACGCCCAGCGCTTCCTGGAGCAGCAAGGCTGAAGCACCGGAGCCCGCAAGGGTTCCGGATGCCGGCGAAAGCTGGCTATAATCGCTGTCTTTGCCGAAAGTGGCGCCAGCGTTGGATCACACCGACGCACGGCGCCAAGCCTTCCGAGCTAATCGAGGGGCAGCCACCAGGCGGCATGGAACACCGGGCAGCGATCACGAGATCAGCCCGACCCATCGTCCCCCTGCTCTGGTTGCCGTGCCTGCAACAGTCAAAGAGTCTGGAGAAGCGTCATGGCACGCGTCTGTCAAGTCACGGGTAAGGGCCCGATGGTGGGAAACAATGTCTCCCACGCCAACAACAAGACCAAGCGCCGCTGGCTGCCGAATCTGCAGTACCGCCGCTTCTGGGTCGAGAGCGAGAACCGCTGGGTTCGCCTGCGCATCACCAGCGCCGCCCTCCGCCTGATCGACAAGGTCGGCATCGACACCGTGGTCGCCGACCTGCGCGCCAAGGGCCAGCTGTAATCCAACTCTCACGCTAGGAGCACACCATGGCAGCCAAAGGCGGACGCGAAAAGATCAAGCTGGAATCCACTGCGGGTACCGGCCATTTCTACACCACCAGCAAGAACAAGAAGACCACGCCCGAAAAGCTGGAATTCATGAAGTTCGATCCGAAGGCACGCAAGCACGTCGCCTACAAGGAAGTGAAGCTGAAGTAAGCGCATCGCGCCGAACGCTTCAACCACGAATGAGCCCACCCACCGAGGTGGGCTTTTTCATGGGCGCCGTTGAGGCACCCATCTCAGCCCGCCGTCACCGCTGCAACGCGCAGCCGACTCGGTCCAAGCTCCGGTTACGGCCGGCAGCCATTCCGTCACCTCAGGTCGGCGGGCAAGACGGCGGACGTCTCGCACGTTCCGCGTCCCGCCGGCGCGGCACCTCATCGGTCTGGTGCCGACCACGAGACGAGAAGGGCTCCAACCACCGGCACGCGCCAACGAAAACGGACCCCGCAGGGTCCGCCGTCAATTGGAAGAGCGCAGGCTCGCCGCGCAATTCAAGCAGGTGGTTAAGCGGCGCGCGCTGCCCGCAGCTTCAGTGAGAACTCTTCCAGGGCCACGATGCCGCTGCCTTCGGCCTTTTTGCACCAGGCCTGGAGGTCGGCCACCAGTTGCTCGGCCGACACGTTCGTGCGGGTCCACAGCTGGCGCAGTTCCTCGCGCATGGCCACCAACTTGGCCAGCCGGGGGTTGTCGCTCACCGCGCTGGCCAGTTGCGGGCGCACGTCCTCGGGAATCTTCTCGTCGTCGCGGTGCAGCCAACGCTTGGCGAGCTTCAGGTTCGCGAAGCGGCCATCGGCACGCTGACCCTGCTGCTGCAGGTTGCGCAATTCGTGCGCGCAGGCGCTGCGCAGTTCCTTGGCGTACTTGGCCATCACCTCGTAGCGGTTGGCGATGATGGCTTCCAGCGTCTTCGCATCGGCCTGCGGCTTGATCGGACCGAGCTTCAACTGCGGCGCGGTCTTGCGCACCTTGGCCAGGCCCATCATCTCCAGCGCGCGGATGTAGCCCCAGGCGATGTCGAACTCGAAGGGCTTCACCGAGAACTTCGCCGAGGTCGGGAAGGTGTGGTGGTTGTTGTGCAGCTCTTCGCCGCCGATCAGGATGCCCCAGGGCGAGACGTTGGTCGATGCATCGGCCACGTCGAAATTGCGATAGCCCCAGTAGTGGCCGATGCCGTTGATGACGCCGGTCGCCCAGACCGGAATCCAGGCCATCTGGATCGCCCAGACGGTCAGCCCGATGGCGCCGAACAGCGCCAGGTCCAGGATCAGCATCAGGCCGACGCCCTGCCAGGTGAAGCGCGAATAGACATTGCGCTCCATCCAGTCGTCGGGGGTGCCATGGCCGAACTTGACGATGGTTTCCTTGTTCTTCGACTCCGCGCGATAGAGCTCGACGCCGGTCAGCAGCAAGGCCTTCAGGCCGCGGGTCTGCGGGCTGTGCGGGTCTTCCTCGGTCTCGCACTTGGCGTGGTGCTTGCGGTGGATGGCGACGAATTCCTTCGTCACCATGCCGGTGCCGATCCACAGCCAGAAGCGGAAGAAGTGCGAAGGAATGGCGTGAAGCTCAAGCGCCCGGTGCGACTGCGCACGGTGCAGGAAGATGGTCACGGACGAGATGGTGATGTGCGTCGTCACCAAGGTGAACAGCACGATCTGCCACCATGTGGCCTCGGCCCACAAGCCACTCGCCAGCCAGCTCACGAGGCTGTCCCACAACGTCGTCATCACACCCATTCGTCCTTGCCTTGCCCCCGACGATCCGGAGGATCGCGCATTGTAGGCGGCCACATCGTCGCCGCGATTGCGGAAATTGCGCAGCCAAGCCGCCGCAATCCTCCGATTCCGCGGCGGGCGTTGAGTTCAGTGCCAGACGGCCGGAGCGGCTACTTGCGTTCCCAGACAGCGGCGAAGAAGCCGTCCGTCCCGTGGCGGTGCGGCCAAAGGCGAAGGTGGCCCC
>CBIHPZ010000229.1:0-6202 GCA_966211865.1 uncultured Aquabacterium sp. | reverse complement strand
TCCGATGAAGACGCTCACCCGCCGCGGCGCCCTCGCCGCGCTGGCGGCATCGCCCTGGGCGCTGCACGCCGCCCCCGCGGCGCCACGCCCCACGGCGGGCGAGATCGTGCTGGGCCAGTCGGCGCCGCTGTCCGGCCCCTTCGCGGCGCTGGGCGCGCATTACCGCAACGGCGCGCTGCTGGCCTTCGACGAGGCCAACCGCTCCGGCGGCGTGCACGGCCGCGCGCTGAAGCTGGTGACGCTGGACGATGCCTATCAGGCAGAAAGAGCGGCCAGCAACGCCCGGGCACTGCTGGACGAGCACGGCGCCATCGGCTTCGTGAACCACATGTTCACGAACACGGTGCGCGCCAGCTGGCCCGTCGCACGGGATGCCGGCGTGTGCTACCTGGGCCCCTACACCGGCACCACCGACCTGTACCGCACGCGCCACCCGCTGCTGGTGCTGACGCGGGCCAGCTTCGACGACGAGCTGGCGCGCATCCTGGACTACGTGAGCACCGTGGGCTACCAGCGCATCGCCCTGGCGTACTACGACAACGCGGTGGGCGGCGAGCTGAAGCAGGACGTGGAAGCCGGCCTGAAGCAGCGCGGCGGCAAGGCGCTGGCGGTGTCCGCGGCCATGCCGATCGGCGGCACGCCGCAGGCGGCGGCCAAGGCGCTGAACGCCGCTTCGCCCGACGCGGTGGTGCTGGGCGTCTCGGGCACCGACGCGGTGGCGCTCATCCAGGCCCAGCGCGCGGCGGGCGGGCGGCCGGTGTACTTCGCACGCAGCCTGGTGGGCAGCCGCCAGCTGCACGATGCGCTGGGCCGCGAGGCGCAGGGCATCGTCGTGAGCCAGCTGGTGCCATCCCCCGCGCGCGCCGGCCTGCCCATCGTGGCCGAGTACCGGCGCCTCTTGAACGCGCGCAAGGCGAACGCCGAGCCCGACTTCGTGGAGCTGGAAGGCTTCATCAACGCCAAGGTGATGCTGAAGACGCTGGAGCGCCTGGGGCCCGAGGCGCCCACGCGCCGTTCGCTGGCCGAGGCGGTGTCGTCCTTGAGCCGCATCGACCTGGGCGGCCACGTGCTGGATTTCAGCGGCGGCCGGCGCAGTGGCTCGCGCTACGTGGAGCTGACGATGCTGCGGTCCGACGGGACCTTCGCCCAATGAACGCGGCCATCGCCCTCCTGCGCATCGGCCCGCGCTTCGTCGATCAGCCAGGCGCGCAGCGCCGCCAGCGCGGGGTCGGCCTGCTTGTGCTGCGGGAACACGAAGTAGTAGCCGCTGCGCCCCACCACGCCCGCGGCCATCGGGTTCACCAGCGTGCCGCGCTGCAGCTCCTCCAGCAGGAACACCCGCGGCACCAGCGCCAGGCCCATGCCGTTCACCGCGGCGCCGATGATCGTGGAATAGAACTCGTAGCGCACGATCTGCGGCGCCGTTTCCTGCACCACGCCGTGCGCGTCGAAGAATTCCTGCCACGCGTGCGGCACCTGGAAATGCTGCAGCAGCGGAAAGCGCAGCACTTCCCAGGGGTGCTGCAGGTTGCCCAGCTTGGCCAGCAGTGCGGGCGCGGCCACCAGCAGCAGCTCGCGGCCGAACAGGTAGTCGGCATCGCAGCCGGGCCAGGTGCCTTCACCGAAGCGGAACTCGCCGTCGGCCTGGGCCTGGTCCTGCCCGTCGCGCGACAAGAGGCTGGTGAACTGCACGTCCAGCTCGGGGTGGGCCTGGGCGAAGCGGCTGAAGCGCGGCAGCAGCCAGCGGTCGCCCACGATGGCCACGATGCGCAAGGTGAGCGTGGTGCGCGACGCACGGCGCGTGGCCAGTTTCACGGTGGCCGCTTCCAGCAGCTGCAGCGCGGGGCGCACGTCATCGAGGTACCAGCGGCCCAGCTCCGTCAGCACCAGGCCGCGGTTGATGCGCACGAACAAGGCGACGCCCAGCGCGTCCTCCAGCGACTTGATCTGCTTGGAGACGGCGCTTTGCGTCAGGAACAACTCCTCGGCCGCTTCGGTGAAGCTGCCGTGGCGGGCGGCGGCTTCGAACACACGCAAGGCCGTCGTCGAGGGAATCAGAGGATGCATGCGATGAAGAGAACGAGAGATCCGGAAGGCCGCCCTGTGCTGCCTGTCACTGTAAGGCGCCGCCCGCGCGCTTGTCTGCGCGTGGTGACCCGGAGGTGTGCATGAAGACCGTTCTGCTGCGGCGCGTGCTGCAAAGCCTCGTCGTGCTGCTGGCCATGTCGGTGCTGGTCTTCACCGGCATCTTCGCGGTGGGCAACCCGGTGGACGTGCTGATCAGCCCACAGGCCGACCAGGCGGAGATCGAACGCGTCACCCGCCAGCTGGGCCTGGACCGCCCACTGTGGGAGCAGTACGGCCGCTTCCTGGCGCAGGCGCTGCATGGCGACCTGGGCCAGTCCTTCGTGCACAGCACGCCGGCGCTGGGCCTCATCCTGGAACGCCTGCCCGCCACGCTGGAGCTGGCGGTGGTGGCCATGGGCCTGGCGGTGCTCATCGGCATCCCGCTGGGCCTGCTGGCGGGGCTGAAGCCCGACTCGGTGGCCGGCCGCAGCGTGATGGCCGGCTCCATCGTCGGCTTCTCGCTGCCCACCTTCTGGGTCGGGCTGATGCTGATCCTGCTGTTCTCGGTGCAGCTGGGCTGGCTACCTTCCAATGGACGCGGCCAGACGGTGGAGGTGCTGGGCGTGCCCGTCTCGATGCTGACCACCGACGGCTGGGCCCACCTGGCGCTGCCCGCCTTGAACCTGGCGCTCTTCAAGATCTCGCTGGTCATCCGCCTCACCGCGGCCGGTGCGCGCGAGGCCATGCTGCAGGACTACGTGAAGTTCGCGCGCGCCAAGGGCCTCAAGCCTTCGCGCATCGTCGGCGTGCACGTGCTGAAGAACATCCTGGTGCCCATCGTCACCGTGGTGGGGCTGGAATTCGGCTCGGTCATCGCCTTCGCCGTGGTCACCGAGACGATCTACGCCTGGCCCGGCATGGGCAAGCTGCTGATCGACTCGATCAACCTGCTCGACCGCCCCGTCGTCGTCGCCTACCTGCTGGTGATCGTGACGATGTTCGTCGCCATCAACCTGCTGGTCGACCTCGCCTATTCGCTGCTGGACCCGCGGGTGCGGCTGTCCCAAGAAGCCGCATGACCGCCACGGCCTGAACGCCTCTCTTCCCACCCATGACCGACACCCCTTCCTTCGCCGCGCTGCGCGCCTTCACGCGCAGCCACGTGGCCACCGCCGCGCTGCTGCTGTTGCTGCTGCTGGCCTTCGGCGCCAGCTTCGCGCCCTGGCTGGCGCCGCAGAACCCGTATGACCTCACCCAGCTGGACATCATGGACGCGCGCCTGCCGCCGGCCACCGAGTCGTCCGCCAACACCCACCAGCGCTACTGGCTGGGCACCGACGAGCAGGGCCGCGACATCGGCTCGGCCATCCTCTACGGGCTGCGAACCAGCATCGTGGTGGGCCTGGCCAGCACCGCGCTGGCGCTGGTGCTGGGCGTGGTCGTCGGCCTGCTGGCGGGTTATGCGGGCGGCAAGGTGGACAGCCTGGTGATGCGCATCGTCGACATCCAGCTCTCCTTCCCCGCCATCCTCGTCGCGCTGGTGCTGCTGGCCGCGCTGGGCCAGGGCCTGGGCAAGATCATCACCGCGCTGGTGGCCGTGCAGTGGGCCTACTACGCCCGCACCACGCGCAGCGCGGCGCTGGTGGAACGGCGCAAGGAATACATCGAGGCGGCGCGCATGCAGGGCCTGTCGCCCACGCGCATCGTGCTGGGCCACCTGCTGCCGAACTGCGTGCCGCCGGTCATCGTGGTGGCGGCGCTGCAGGTGGCGGGCGCCATCTCCTTGGAAGCCACGCTGTCCTTCCTGGGCCTGGGGCTGCCGATCACCGAACCCTCATTGGGGCTGCTCATCGCCAACGGCTTCCAGCACCTGCTGTCCGGCCGCTACTGGATCAGCTTCTTTCCCGGGCTGGTGCTGCTGCTGCTGATCGTCTGCATCAACCTCGTCGCCGACCAGCTGCGCGACGCCTTCAACCCCAAGCTGCAGAAGCAGTGAGGACCTTCCGATGAGCACCCCAACACTCGAAGTGGACGGCCTGCGCACCTGGTTCAACACCAGCCGCGGCATGGCGAAGGCGGTGGACGGCGTGAGCTTCACCTTGCAGCCCGGCGAGGTGCTGGGCCTGGTCGGCGAATCCGGCTCCGGCAAGTCGATGACCGGCTATTCCATCGTCGGCCTGGTCGACCCGCCCGGCGAGGTGGTGGACGGCCGCATCCTGTTCAAGGGCCGCGACCTGCGCCATGCCTCCCAGGAAGAACTGCGCTCGCTGCGCGGCAACCGCATCTCGATGATCTTCCAGGATCCGATGATGACCTTGAACCCGGTGCTGCGCGTGGACACGCAGATGATCGAGGCGCTGCGCGCGCACGAGCGCATCAGCCGCCAGGCCGCGCGGGAACGCGCACGCGAGGCACTGGCGCGCGTCGGCATCCCGTCGCCGGACGAGCGCTTGGAGAGTTATCCGCACCAGTTCTCCGGCGGCATGCGGCAGCGCGTGGCCATTGCCATTGCGCTCCTGAACCGGCCGGACCTCGTGATCGCCGACGAGCCCACCACGGCGCTGGACGTGACCATCCAGGCGCAGATCCTGCACGAGGTGCAGAAGCTGTGCCGCGAGGCCGGCACGTCGCTGATCTGGATCACGCACGACCTGTCGGTGGTCGCCTCCATCGCCGACCAGGTGGCGGTGATGTACGCCGGCCGCCTGGTGGAAAGCGGCCCGACGGCCGACGTGCTGCTGCGCCCGCTGCACCCCTACACCCGCGGCCTGCTCGACTCACTGCCCGCGCGCAATGAACGCGGCCGTCCGCTGCGGCAGATCGACGGCGCCACGCCATCGCTGCTGGCGCTGCCGCCGGGCTGCGCCTTCAGCGGACGCTGCCGCTCCGCCACCGAGTTGTGCGACCGCGCCCCGCCGCCGCAGTCCATCCACCGCAGCACCGTGCGCTGCTGGTCGCCGTTCACCGCGGCGTCGAACAACACGAAGGAGATGGCATGAACGACGCCGCCACCATCGAACGGCCGGCCGCCCGCGCCGCCACGCCGCCGCCCGCCGCGCCGCTGCTGGAGCTGCGCGGCATCGAAAAGCGCTTCAGCCCGCCGGCAGACTGGATCCAGAAACTCGCGGTGCGCACCGGCATGGCGCCGCCGGCGCCGGTGGTGCACGCGGTGGACCGTGTGAGCCTGTCGGTGAACCCCGGCGAGGTCATCGGCATTGCCGGCGAATCAGGCTGCGGCAAGTCCACGCTGGGGCGCCTGGCCGTGGGCCTGCTCACGCCCAGCGGCGGCCAGCGCCTGTGGCGCGGGCAGGACATCGCCACCCTGCCCCCGGCCGAGCAGCGCCAGGTGGCCCTGAAGCTGCAAATGGTGTTCCAGGACCCCTATGCCTCGCTGAACCCGCGCCGCCGGGTGGAAGACATCGTGGGCGAGGCGCCGGTGTTCCACCGCCTGGTGCCGGCTTCGAAGCGCCGGGAGTACGTGGCCGAATGGCTGCAGCGCGTGGGCCTGGACCCGGCGGTGATGTCGCGCTTCCCGCACCAGTTCTCCGGCGGGCAGCGGGCGCGCGTGGGCATTGCGCGGGCATTGGCACTGCGGTCTGAACTGGTGGTGTGCGACGAGGCGGTGGCCGCGCTGGACGTGTCCATCCAGGCCCAGGTCATCAACCTGCTGCAGCGGTTGCGCGCGGAGCTGGGGCTGACGCTCATCTTCATCAGCCACGACCTGGGTGTGATCCGGCACCTGAGCGACCGGGTGGTGGTGATGTACCTGGGGCGCATCGTGGAAAGCGCGCCGGCGGAGCGCATCTTTGCCGCGCCGCGCCATCCGTATACGCAGGCGCTGCTGGCGGAGAGTCCGCGGCTGGAGGTGCGCAAGAAGGACTTCATCGCCATTCGCGGCGAGTTGCCTTCGCCGCTGGCGCCGCCTTCCGGCTGCCATTACCACCCGAGGTGTCCGCATGCGATGCCGAAGTGTGCGGTGGAGGCGCCGGTGTTGAAGCTTGATGCCGTGGGGCATCAGGCGGCTTGTCACTTGCTCGAGTGAGGGTGATGGTGAACGCGGTGTACTGCCACGCAGCCGGGTCTCGCCCCGGCAGGCGAGTTCTTTTGGTGGACGCCAAAAGAACCAAAAACGTCT
>CBIHPZ010000228.1:0-6268 GCA_966211865.1 uncultured Aquabacterium sp. | reverse complement strand
GAGGCGTCGGTGACGGTGCCGGAGATGATCACCGGCAGGCGTTCGCCGGTCTCTTCCATCAGCTCGTCCAGCGCGAAGATGGCGGCCTTGGCGTTCAGCGTGTCGAAGATGGTCTCGACCAGGAACAGGTCGGCGCCGCCCTCCAGCAGCCCGCGCGCCTGCTCGTGGTACGCGGCGCGCAGCTGTTCGAAGCTGACGTTGCGGGCGCCGGGGTCGTTCACGTCCGGGCTGATGCTGGCGGTGCGCGGCGTGGGCCCCAGGGCGCCGGCCACGTAGCGGCGGCGCTCGGGCGTCGAGTACTTGTCGGCCGCGGCGCGGGCGATGCGCGCGGCCTCCACGTTCAGCTCGTGCGCGATGTGGCCGAGGCCGTAGTCTTCCTGCGCGATGGACGTGGCGCCGAAGGTGTTGGTCTCGATGATGTCGGCGCCGGCGGCGAGGTAGGCCTCGTGGATCTCGCGCAGCACGTCGGGGCGCGTCAGCGGCAGCAGGTCGTTGTTGCCCTTCAGGTCCTTGGGATGGTCCGCGAAGCGCTGGGCACGGAAGTCTGCTTCAGCGAGCTTGTAGCGCTGGATCATGGTGCCCATGGCGCCGTCGATGATGACGATGCGCTGCTGCAGCAGGGCGGGCAGTTCGGCGGCGCGGGTGTAGGCGGTGGGCGGGGTGCGGGACATCGGAAGACCTTTGGCTGGCGCGGCGGGTGCCGCGTCGGACCCGCGATTCTAGGAAGCCGGCTCCGGCCCGAGGGCGGTGAGGCCACCCGCCTCGCTCGAATGCGGGGCGGGTGCGGTCACCGGCATCGCCGCGGTGTCGAGGAACAGCGAGTCGGCAATGGCCGGCCGCTGCGGGTCGTCCTGCCCGCGGGCCCACAGCATCACGGCGCGCGCCGGCATGGGCTTGGCGAACAGGTAGCCCTGCAGCTCGTCGCAGCCCATCTTGATCAGCAGCTCGGCCTGGCCTTCGGTCTCGACGCCTTCGGCGACGACGCGCAGCTTCAACGCGTGGGCCAGGCGCACCACGGCCTCGACGATGGAGCGCGACTCGGCGCCCTGCTCCAGGTCGCGCACGAAGGAGGCGTCGATCTTCAGCTCGGCCGCGGGCAGCCGGCGCAGGTAGGACAGGCTGGCCTGGCCGACGCCGAAGTCGTCGATGGACACGCGCAGCCCGGCGCGGCGCAGGCGATCGAAGGCGCGCTGCGTGGCCTGCGTGTCTTCCATCGCCACCGACTCGGTGATCTCGCAGGTGAAGCGCCCGGGCTTCAGGCGATGCGACTTCAGCACCGCGGTCAGCCGGTCGACGAAGTCGTCGGCGCGCAGCTGGGTGGCGGAGATGTTGATGGCCACCCGCATGCGCAGGCCGCTGTCGCGCCATTCGGCGGCCTGGCGGCAGGCTTCCTCGATCACCCAGTGGCCGATGGCGCCGATGAGGCCGTAGCGCTCGGCGATGGGGATGAACACGGCCGGGCTGACCAGGCCGCGCACCGGGTGGTGCCAGCGCAGCAGCGCCTCGGCGCTGGTGACGCGCAGGCCGTTGGCGCGCACCTTGGGCTGGTAGTACAGCTCCAGCTCGCCGTTGGCGACGGCGTGGCGCAGGTCGTGCAGCAGCTCGGCCTGGTCGCGGGTGTCGGCCGCCATGCGCGGCTCGAAGACCATGTAGTCGCCGCCGCCGGCCAGCTTGACGCAGCGCATCGCCGAGCTGGCGTGGCCGACCAGGCGCGGCCGCGCGCCATCGCGCGGGTAACTCGCCAAGCCGATGGAGCAGCTGAGCGTGACCTGCTGGCGGCCCACCACGCGCATGGGCTGCGCCACCTCGCGCACCAGCTTCATGGCCAGCGCACCGGCGGCGCGCACGTCGCGCGGGCACAGCAGCAGGAGCTCGTCGGCGCCCATGCGGGCCACCGTCACTTCCGGCCCCGCGGCCCGCGTGACGCGCTGGGCGATCTCGGCGATGACGCTGTCGCCGGCCTCGTAACCGTGGGAATCGTTGACGGTGTTGAAGTTGTCCAGGTTCAGGAACATCACCGTCAGCTCGCCCTGGCCGTGGTCGCAGGCGGCCACGGCGTCGTCCAGCGCCTCGTCGAACTGCGCGCGGCTGACGAGGCCGGGCAGCTCCATCAGCTGGCTCTCGCCGAAGCGGGTGGTCAGGCGTTCCAGCGAGGCTTCCAGGCGCTGGCCATGGCGGCGCTGGCGCCAGTAGAGGAAGCCGAAGCCCAGCGCCAGCAGCGCGAGCACCAGCACGACGGGCAGCACCCAGTCAGGGCTGTTCATCGGCCAGCGGACGTTCGACTCCATCCCGACAGACATCGGCCGGCCGGCCGCTGCGCTGAACGGTGGGCAGGCCGGTGGGGGCGGCAATTCCGAGGCGGATGTCGCGGCGGGTGCAGCCACGGGTGCCGCGGTGGCGGGTGCTGCGGCGGCGAATGCTGCGGCGGACGCGGCGGAGCGCCGACGCTCATGCGCTGCCGCCCCGGCCAAAGCCGATGGACCGGCGCGCCCGCACCTCGGGTTTCACGCGGTGTTCGCCTTCGAGCTGGCTCAGGAACTCGTCCGGTTCCAGCGGGGCGCCGAGGATCTCGACCTGGCGCCGCACCGCGGCGAAATCCCCCGGCGTCAGCTGGTCCAGCGCGGCCAGGCGGGCGCGCTGCTCGGCGGTGGGTTCCGCGGCCCCGGCAGGCCCGCCGGGGCCTGCGGCCAGGGCCTCCGCCACGAACATGCGCTCGCGCTGCGCCGGCTCCAGCGGCTTGAAGCCGATCTTGAAGGTGAAGCGCCGCAGCGCCGCCTCGTCCAGGTCCTCGAACAGGTTGGTGGTGCAGACGAAGATGCCGCCGAAGCGCTCCATGCCGGCCAGCATCTCGTTGACCTCGGTCACCTCGTAGTGGCGCTCGGCGCGGCGGCGGCTGCGCAGGAAGCTGTCGGCCTCGTCCAGCAGCAGCACGGCCTGTTCGCTCTCGGCCTCGGCAAACATGCGCGCCATGTTCGATTCGGTCTCGCCGACGAACTTGCTCACCAGGTCGCTGGCCAGCCGCACCATCAGCGGCTTGCCCAGGGCCTGGGCGATGTGCTCGGCCAGGGCGGTCTTGCCGCTGCCCGGCAGGCCGTGCAGGCACAGGGTGCCGTGGCCGCGGCGGCGCAGGGCCTCGACGATCCGGTCGACGGGGAACTTCGACTCCAGGTTCAGGAGGCCCAGGTCGTAGCGGGTGACGATGGGCCGCGCCGGGCTGCCCGCGGCCTGGCCCAGCGCGCGGTCGGCATTGGCCAGCTGGCGTTCGATGAGCGGCTCCACGTCGGGGCCATCGCCGGCCAGGCGGGCGAAGCGCACCGCGGTGCGGATCTGCGCCGGCGTCAGGCCGCGGCGCTCGGCCAGCTTGGCGGCGAATCCTTCGCTCACCGGCTCGCCGTCCAGCGCGCGCTGCACCAGTTGCAGGCGCGCACCGGGTGGCGGCGATTTGAGTTCCAGGTGGTACTGGAAGCGGCGGCGGAAGGCGGGGTCGATCTGCTCGATGCGGTTGGTGATCCAGATGACCGGCACGCGGTTGGTCTCCAGGATCTGGTTGACCCAGGCCTTGCCGCTGACGCTGGCCGAGGGCGCGGGGTCGCTGCCCGAGCTGTCCAGCCGCGCCATCCACTGCGCGGCGTCGGCCGACAGCGGCGGGAACACGTCCTCCACCTCGTCGAAGAGCAGCGCCACGTCCGGGCTGCCCTTGAGGAACACCTGGCTGATCTGCAGCGACCGGTAGCGGTCGCGGCCGGAGAGCGAATTGCCGTCGCGGTCGGCGTATTCGACCTCGTACAGCACCAGGCCGGCTTCCTGCGCGCAGACCTTGGCCAGCTCGGTCTTGCCGGTGCCGGGCGGCCCGTACAGCAGCACGTTGACGCCGTTGGCCTGCGTGGCCGCGGCGCGCTGCAGCAGGCGGGTGAGCATGCCCACGTCGTCGGCGACGAAGGCGAAATCGGACGCCGACAGCTCGGACTTGGTGGCCGGGCGCGTGAACACCGCCATCAGCTCGTCCGGGCCCTTGTACTCGCGCATCAGCACCGGCGGCAGCTGCTCGCTGACCTTCATCAGGTCGGCCAGGTCGGTGATGTTGTGCTCGGAGATCAGGTTCTCGACCATGCCGATGCGCTCGAGCCGGCTGCCGGCGCGCAGGGCCTCGGCCACCTCGCGTTCATCGACACCGGCCACCGCGGCGATCGCGGCATAGGCCTGCTGCGCGTTCGAGACCTTGAACTCGACCAGCAGGCCGCGCAGCTCGCGCTGGTAGCGCGCCAGGGTGCCGTACAGCAGCAGCGCGCGTTCGGCCGGGTTCAGCTGCAGCAGGCTGCCCAGCGCGTCGATGTTCTTCTGCACCAGGGTGGACTGCTTCTTCAGGTCGCGGCCCAGCCAGTCGCAGGTGGCGGTGAGGACTGCGGCCAGGTCCTTGGGCGCGTCCTTGATGTACTCGTCGAGGTAGAAGAAGAGCGTGCCTTCTTCATACGGCCCGCGCCAGACGCCGTGGCGGGCGATGAAGGCCGCGTCGTCCAGGTCGCGGTGGCCGCGCCACAGCGGGTTGCTGGCGGTGCCGTCGCAGCGCTTGTTCAGGTACTGGCGCAGGCGGCCCAGCACGCTGGCCGGCCACACCAGGTGGCGGCCGACGAGGGACAGCAAGCCCCCCCAATCGCGCCGCAGGTTGAACTGCCCGGCCTGCGCGCGCGTGAGCGTCAGCACGAAATGCGAGCACAGGCGGTCGAGCACCGGGGCCTGCGCCAGGCCGGGCGACACGATCCACAACGCGCTGTGCTGGCCGGTGCCGGCGCCTTTCACGATGGGTTTCCTGCTCCTGCCGGGCACGCCCCGGCGTGGGGCCATCTTGGCGCAGGCGGCGCGCACCGGCAAGGGCCGCCGCGCGGCAGGGTCGGGCCGCGTGACGCCTTCCCTGCGTCGGGGCCGGTGCGCTGGCCCCGCGCCGCCCTGGACGCAAAAGCTGAGCTGCCTCAGTGCATCGTGACGGGCTGGTGGCTGAGGCCGGTGAAGCGGCCGATGAAGGCGTCGATGTCCTCCTCGGTCGGCCCCTGGTCCACCAAGGCTTGAACGCCCTGCTGGAAGGTCTGCGCCAGGTCGCCCTCGATGAAGATCTCGGTGCGGGCCTGCTTGTCGACGATCTCGTAGCCGCCACGCGTCTGCGTGGTCCCATCCTGCCGCGGGGTGACCTCGAAGGCGACGACCACGAAGTTGTCCGAGTTGTAGACGAGTTGCATGAGAAGTACTCCTTGCCTCGGCACGTGGCGCCGCCGGGGGTGAATTCAAGGCTCTGGCTCAAGGCGCCCGCGGCTCTTCCTCCAGCAGCAGCTCCAGCGGCGCGCCGCCGAGCACGGGCGTGAGGCGCAACTTCACCGGCCAGTACCCGCGCGCGGGGTCCAGCCAGGCTTCGACGCGCTGGTCACGGAGCACGGCGGGTGCCCGCTCGTAACGCAAGGCCTGCACGGGGCCCAGCGGCGTCGCCACTTCGTCGATGCCGCGCGCGACGAAGGTCCAGGGGCCCGCGCCGCCGCGCGCGCCGACGACATGGAGCCGCACGTCCTCCGGCGGCTGCGCTGCCGCGGCGACGATGCCGGCGAGCTGCACGATCCAGCCCAGGCGGTCCTGCGCTCCGGCCCACAAGGGCAAGTCGGGTGCCCGGCCGCTGAAGGCGATGCGCTGGGCGTCGGCGTCGAAGGTGGCGTGCTGCGCCGCGCGGCCGCGGCGCTTGTCCTGGAAGCGCTCGGGTGACAGCCCGTGCGCACCGCTGCGGCCGGTGCTGCGCTGCTCGAACAGCGGGCGGCCGCCAAGGGTCGCGTCGAAACTGATCGCGTAGCGGTCTTCATCGGCCGGTTCCCAGCGCAGCAGGGCCTGGCCATGGTGCGGGCCGCGTCGCAGCTGGAAACGCAGCTGCGCGGGGCCCGGCAGGCGGGTGGCGTACAGCGGCGGCGCGCTGCCGCCGGGGGCGGCGGTCTCCGGTTCGTCGGTGTCGTCGGCAGCAGCAGCGGCGAGAGACGGGGACGGTGCCACGGCCACAGGAGGGGGCGTGGCCACGGCAGGCGACGATGCTGAAAGGGGCGGTGCTGCGGCGGCTCGCGCCGAGCTTGTCGCGGCGGCCTCCGCCAGGGCAGGCGGCTTGGCCACCGGCTCGGGCCGGGGAACCGGCGCGGCATGGCGCTCCGGTGCCGGCGGATGGTGGGGCGGCTGTTGCGATGCCTCTTGCAGCCGCTCTTGCGGCCGCTCCTGCAGCGGCTGTTGCGGCGGCTCTTGCGGCGGC
>CBIHPZ010000227.1:0-6284 GCA_966211865.1 uncultured Aquabacterium sp. | reverse complement strand
TTGATGACGTTGTCGAATGCGGCGCCGAAGTACAGCTCGTAGCTGTCCTGCTCCACGTAGCCGATGTGCGGCGTGCACACCGCGTTCTCCAGGCGCAGCAGCGGGTGGCCTTGCAGGATGGGCTCGGTCTCGAACACGTCCACCGCGGCCATGCCGGGGCGGCCGCGGTTCAGGCCGGTGACCAGCGCGTTCTCCTGCACCAGCTCGGCGCGCGAGGTGTTGACGAAGATGGCCGTGGGCTTCATGCGCTGCAGGTCGTCCAGCGTCACGATGCCGCGTGTTTCGTCCGTTAGGCGAAGGTGGATGCTCAGCACGTCGGCTTCCTCGAAGAAGGCCTCGCGGCTGACGGCGGGCTGGTGGCCGTCCGCCTGCGCCTTCACGCGCGAGCTTTCGCTGCCCCACACGATCACCCGCATGCCGAAGGCCCGTCCATAGCCGGCCACCAGCTGGCCGATCTTGCCGTAGCCCCACACGCCCAGCGTGCGGCCGCGCAGCACCATGCCCATGCCGAAGTTCGGCGGCATCGACGCTGACTTCAGCCCCGACTGCTGCCAGGCGCCATGCTTCAGCGTGCCGATGTAGTGCGGCAGCCGGCGCATGGCGGCCATGATCAGCGCCCAGGTGAGCTCGGCCGGCGCCACCGGCGAGCCCACGCCCTCGGCCACCGCGATGCCCATGCGGGTGCAGGTGGCCACGTCGATGTGCGGTCCCACGCGGCCGGTCTGCGCGATCAGCTTCAGCTTGGGCAGCTTCTCGAGCAGCGCGCGCGGAAAGTGCGTGCGCTCGCGGATCAGCACCAGGATGTCGGCGTCGCGCAGCCGCACCGACAGCTGGCCGATGCCCTTCACCGTGTTGGTGAAGACCTTGGCGTTGAGGTTGTCCAGCCGGGACGCGCAGCGCAGCTTGCGCACCGCGTCCTGGTAGTCGTCGAGGATGATGATGTTCATGGGCAGGCCCGCGGCGCGCGGCGGCGGGGGAGATCCGAGGGAGGGGCCCGGATCGGCGAACGGGGTCAGCGGCGGTGGGGTCATCCGGCGTTTGCCTGTAGCGACAAAGGGTGCGACGAACGGTGCGACGAATGCGGTGCCGCGTGGTGACGGCGAATGGCGGGCGATTGTGCCGCTTCCCACAAGGCCGTCCTCACGCCGCTAGCATCACGCGGTCACAACTGCAATCCCCAGGAGACTAGATGACGATCACCATGTACTCGGCCAGCGCACCCGTGTTCACGAGGCAGCTGAAGGGCCTGCTGAACTGGTTCGACAAGGCCGAGGCGCATGCCCAGGCGCGCAAGTTCGATACCGCCAATTACCTTCAGGCCCGCCTGGCACCGGACATGTTGCCCCTGGTTTCACAGATCCGCATCGCCAGCGACACGGCCAAGGGCTGCATCGCGCGGCTGGCCGGCGTCGAGATTCCGAAGTTCGAGGACAACGAGGCGACGCTGGATGACTGCCGCGAGCGGGTGCGCAAGACGCTGGACTACATCGCCAGCGTGCCGGCCGAGGCCATCGTCGGCAGCGAGGGCCGCGAGATCGTGATTCCCCGCCGCACCGGCGACCCGCTGAAGTTCGACGGCGAGTTCTACCTGAAGCACTGGGCGCTGCCGAACTTCTTCTTCCACGTGACGACCGCCTACGCGCTGCTGCGCCACAACGGCGTGGAACTGGGCAAGCAGGACTTCCTGGTCTTCTGAACCCCGACTTGTTGCTCCGGGGCCGCTGGCGCTCTTCGATGGCTAGCGCGGCGCCATCGGCGTGAAGCTGGAGTCGGGAAAGACGCTGTCCAGCGCCTGGTGCAGGTCGAGCCGCTGCTGGCAGCGCCGCGCGGCATCGCCCCCCAGGGCCGAGTAGACGGCGCCGCGCAGCAGCCACAGGTCCACCGGCGCCTCGGTCTGGCGCACCTGGCGGCGCAGCCAGTCGCCGCGGCCACCTTCGACGTGCGCCACGGCTTCCATGAAGAGGCGCTTCATCTCGACGAAGCTGCGCCGCGCGGCCAGCCGCTGCAGGCGTTGCTGCGGCATGAGCATGGGGCTGCGGACCAGGGCGACCACCGGTGCGCGCGTGAACTGCCGCGGCGGGCGCGGGGTGCTGGTGTCGGGCAGGGCGTGGAGGGCAGGCATGCGCTGGACTCCGGCCTCGCCGCTCAGTGCGGGCTGGAGGGCCCGCCGGCGCGCGGGGCGCGGGTGGGGAAGTGCCGGTTCAGCTGCGCCATCTGGCGTTCTGCCTCGGCCTGGCTGAAGGCAGTCGCCAGCAGCCCGTAGAGCGTGGAGCGCAGGTGCCACAGCTCGCGCAGCGAGCGGGCGCGGTCGATGCAGTCGCGCAGCGAGGCGGCGTCGGCACCGCCCATCGGCTTCAGGCTGGCGCGGAACTCCTTCTTGACCAGCGCCAGCCGGTTCACCGGGCGCTGGTCTTCGGGCATCCAGGGCGAACGCTCCAGCCAGCGCTTGGCGCGGCCCCAGAAGGTGAGCGACGAAGGCCACAGCGCCGGGGGGCACACCTCGACGCGGGAATGCTGGGCACTGGGCGGGCCGCCGAAGGTGCTGCGCAGCCAGTGGGAAAAGCCACTATCACGCCCGGCCGGCGAGCGGTGGGCCCTGCGTGGCAAGAGGTGGTGCAGCGTGTTCATGTCACGGATATCGACCGATTAAGGGTCGGGCTGTAGCGAATTGTTGGTTTCAGGGCCGCGGGCGAAGCGGCGAACAGCGTCGGGAAGGACCCGCATTTGCATCTGCGGCGCGGCTGCTACGCTGGTCCGCTTCCGAGGAGACCGACGCAAGATGAAGTGGATCCGACGCAGTGCGGGGACCTTGCTGCTGTTGCTGCTGGCGGCCGCGGCGGTGCTGGGCGGCTACATGGTGCTGGCGCAGCCCCAGACCACGGGCACGCTGGCGCTGCCGGGCGCGATGGCCGAACTGCGCATCGAACGCGATGCGGACGGCATCCCCACCATCCAGGCGGCCAACACGCACGACCTGTACTTCGGGCTGGGCGTGGTGCACGCGCAGGACCGGCTGTGGCAGATGGAGACCCACAAGCGCATCGCCGCCGGCCGGCTGGCCGAGGCTTTCGGCCCGGCGGCGCTGGACACGGACCGCTTCCTTCGCGCCTTGGGGGTGCGGCGCGCTGCCGAGGCCCAGTGGGCCCAGACGCGAGGCGAAGCGCGCGACGCGCTGCAGGCCTATGCCGAAGGCGTCAATGCGGTACTGGCGAAAGCCGAGACGGGCCTGGGCGCGCGGCCGCCGGAGTTCCTGATCCTGGGCCTGAGGCCCGAGCCCTGGACGCCGGTGGACAGCCTGGCCTGGTCGATCATGATGGCCTGGGACCTGGGCGGCAATTGGTCCACCGAGCTGCTGCGGCTGCGCCTGGCGCTGCGCATGGACAAGGGGCGCATCGACCAGCTGCTGCCGCCGTACCCGGGTGAAGCGCCGCTGCGGAGCGCCGATTACCCGGCGCTGTACCGCTCGTTGAAGCTCGATGCCGAAGTGGCCGCCGTGGATGCCCTGACGGGTCGCCTGCTGGCGGCGGCGCCGGAGTCGGGCATCGAGGGCGTCGGCTCGAACAACTGGGTGCTGTCCGGCGAGCGCACCACCACCGGCCGGCCGCTGTTGGCCAACGACCCGCACCTGAAGCTCTCGGCGCCGGCGCTGTGGTACTTCGCCCGCCTGAAGGCGCCGGGCCACGACGTGGCCGGCGCCACCTTGCCCGGCCTGCCGGGCGTGGTGCTGGGGCAGAACGCGCGCATCGCGTGGGGCTTCACCAACACCGCGCCGGACGTGCAGGACCTGTACCTGGAGCGCATCCAGCCCGGCGACCCGGCGCTTTACCAGACGCCCGAGGGCTGGGCGCGATTCGAGACGCGCCAGGAAACCATCCGCGTGAAGGGCCAGGCCGACGTGACGATGACGGTGCGCAGCACGCGCCACGGCCCGGTGATCTCCGACGCTGGCGTCGCGGACGACCTGCTGGCCGGCAAGGGCCGCCCCGGCTATGCCATCGCCATGCGCTGGACCGCGCTGGACCCGGACACCGACCAGGTGGGCGCCACCTTGCGCATGAACCGCGCGGCGTCGGTCGACGAGTTCATCGAGGCCGCCAAGGGCTGGGTGGCGCCGATGCAGAACATGGTGGTGGCCGACGCGGCCGGGCGCATCGCCTTCGCCGCCCCGGCCCGCGTGCCGCTGCGCCGCCCGGACAACGACCTGATGGGCCTGGCGCCGGCCCCGGGCTGGGACGCGCGCTACGACTGGCAGGGCTGGCTGCCCTTCGAACTGCTGCCGCAGCAGCGTGACCCCGCCAAGGGCTACATCGCCACCGCCAACCAGCGCGTGGTGCCGGCCGACCACCCGGCCTTCATCTCCAGCGGCTGGACCTGGCCGCATCGGCAGAACCGCATCGAGCAGGTGCTGGACGCGAAGCCCAAGCACAGCCTGGACGACCTCCGCGTGCTGCAGTCGGACCAGAAGTCACTGGCTGCGCCGCGTGGGCTGGAGTGGCTGCGCCGGGCGCCTTCCAAGCACCCGCTGGCCGCCGCGGCGCAGCAGCAGCTGGCCGGCTTCGACGGCACCATGTCGGCCGACCGCGCGGCGCCGCTGATCTACTGGGCCTGGATGCGCCACCTGACACTCAAAGTGATCGGCGACGACCTGAGCGTGGTGCCCGACAGGCACCTGGGCAGCCGCAGTTTCTTCGACGCCGTCGACGGCATCCTGGAACGCGACGACGCCGGCTGGTGCGACGACCAGCGCACGCCGGCGCCGGAGACCTGCCTGCAGCAGGCCGGCGCGGCGCTGGATGCGGCCCTGGACGAGCTGCAGCGGCTGCAGGGCCCCAACCCGGCCGCCTGGCAATGGGGGCGCGCACACCAGGCACGTGCCGAACACCGGCCGTTCTCCAAGGTCGGCCCGCTGGCGCGCTTCTTCGAGCTGCGCGCCCCGGTGGGCGGCGACACCCACACGGTGAACGTCAGCCGCGTGAACCTTCAACCCGACCGCGTGACCGGCGAGCTGTACCTGGACGAACACGGCCCCAGCCTGCGCGCGCTCTACGACCTGGGCGACCGCGGCCGCTCCCGCTTCATGCACAGCAGCGGCCAGAGCGGGCTGCCGTGGTCGCCCCACTACCGCGATTTCCTGCCGCGCTGGGTGCAGGTGAAGGACGTGCCGGTGTGGCCGCAAGCGGCGCCGGTGGCCGTGTTGACGGTGACACCGGCGCGCTGACGCTCAAAGTGAACGTCAGCGCGGCAGGCTCAAACCGTGCCGTACAGCAGCTTGCGCTGCTCGGTGTAGGCCCACCACGGGGCCGGCGCCGCGCCGCGCATGAAGTCGGTCGCCGCCATGAAGGTGTCCAGCACGCAGGGGTCTTGCCGCTTGCCGCTGTGGGCGCACAGCGCCTGGTACAGCACGAAGGCGTCGCGGTGCGCCAGCTCCCGCGGGTGGCGGATGCCCAGCGCGCGCAGGTCGGCGGCCATCGCGGGGCCGATGTTGGGCAACTGCTCGAGTTCGGTGCAGTCGGCTGCGCTGGCGGCTTTCGGCGATTTCACGGTGGTGCGGGCCGGCCGTTCAGCCGCGTGCTGCAGGGCGCGCGCCATCACATCAGCATCGTGTTGCGGATCAGTCCGACCGCGATGCCTTCCAGCTGGAACTCGGCCTCGCCGTCGGTGGGCACGACGATGGGCTGGTAGTCGGGGTTCTCGGGCAGCAGTTCGATGGCCTGGCGCGTGCGGCGCAGGCGTTTGACCGTCACCTCGTCGCCCAGCCGCGCGACGACGATCTGGCCGTTCTTGGCCTCGGTGGCGCGCTGCACGGCCAGCAGGTCGCCGTCCAGGATGCCGGCGTCTCGCATGCTCATGCCGCGCACGCGCAGCAGGTAGTCGGGCTTGCGCGGGAACATGCTGGCTTCGACCACGAAGGTCTGGTCGATGTGTTCCTGCGCCAGGATGGGGCTGCCGGCGGCCACGCGTCCGATGAGCGGCAGCGTGAGCTGAGACAGGCTGGGCAGCGGCAGCGAGAATTGCTTGCCGCGGGCCTCGTTCAGGGCCCGCAAGGTGTCGGAACGCAGACGAATGCCCCGCGAGGTGCCGCCCACCAGTTCGATCACGCCCTTGCGCGCCAGCGCCTGCAGGTGTTCTTCGGCCGCGTTGGCGGAACGGAAGCCCAGTTCCGACGCGATTTCCGCCCGGGTGGGCGGGGCACCGGTGCGTTCGATGGCGCTTTGCACCAGATCGAGAATCTGCTGCTGGCGGGCGGTGAGCTTGGGGCCTTCTTCCATGGAGCGTCCTTCGGT
>CBIHPZ010000226.1:0-6288 GCA_966211865.1 uncultured Aquabacterium sp. | reverse complement strand
TCGATGCGCCCACCGCGCGGCACGTAGCGCAGCGCGTTGTCCAGCAGGTTGTGCAGCACCGACTGGAAGGCCGGCAGGTCCAGCGGCTGCTCGAAGCGGTCGGGGGCGTCCAGCGACAGCTCCAAGCCCCGCTCGGCCGCCTGCGGGGAAGCCAGCGCCAGCGCGCTTTCCAGCAGCCCCACCAGGTCGTGCCGCTCGCGCGCCGGTGGCTGGCCGTCGTCCAGCACGGCCAGCGCCAGCAGCTGTTCGTTGAGGTGCGCGGCCCGCTGCAGCATCTGCGCCAGCGTGGCCTCGGCGCGGCGGCGTTCGCCGGCGTCTTCGGTGCGCGCCAGCACGTGGGCCTGGGTGCCGATGGCGGCCATCGGCGTGCGCAGCTCGTGCGCCGCGTCCTGCACGAAGGCGCGTTCCAGCCGCACCTTGTGGCGCAGCTGCGCCAGCAGTTGCTCGAAGGCGGCAACCAGCGGCTTCAGCTCGGCATGCGGCGGCGCCACGCCCAGCGGCGACAGGTCCTGCGGCGGCCGCGCGGCCAGCTGCGCCGCCAGCGTGCGCAGCGGCTTCAGGCCCGAGCGCAGCGCCAGCCACAGCGGCAGCAACACCAGCGGCAGCGCCAGCAGCAGGTCGTCCAGGATGTCTTCGGCCAGCCACTGCAGCAGGCCCTGCCGGCCCCAGGCCGGTGCCGCGATCAGCACGCGCCAGGGGCCCGCGTCGGCCTGCACCACGTGGTGTGGATGGCCGTTCACTTCGGACGTCAGGATGCGGCCGGTTTCGCCCGCCAGCGGCGGTGCCGGGCCGGGCGGGTAGGCGGCCACCAGCGTGCCGTCGGCGCGGCGCAGCTGGTGGAACACCGGGCCTTCGAAGCCATGCTGGATGCGGCGCACGTTCAGCATCTCGGCGAAGGACGTGAGCACCAGGGCGGCCTCGCGCTCGCTGTCCAGGCGCGCCAGCACCGGCGCCATGGCTTCGGCGCGGATCTTGATGGCCAGGTTCTGGTCGAAGTCGCGCTGCACCTGCCAGTAGTTGCGCGCCAGGAAGGCCAGCAGCACCAGCACGAAGGACAGCAGCAGGGCCGTGGCGCTGCGCCGCACCAGGCTGGGCGCCAGGCAGCGCCGGGCGGTGGTGGCCAGGCCGTGCCGGAGGCGGGCCGCCCGGACGCGCCACTTGATCGTTATCACGCTGCCGCCAGCGCGTAGCCCACGCCGCGCACCGTGCGGATGCGCTCGGCGCCGAGCTTCTTGCGCAGGTTGAACACATGCATCTCGACGGTGGCGTGGTGCAGCGGGTCGCCCAGCGGATCGAGGCGCTGCGCCAGCTGGCTTTTCGGCACCACCGCGCCGGGGTCGCGCGCCAGTTCCACCAGCAGCTGGAACTCGCGCGGCGACAGCTCCAGCGCCACGCCGTCCAGCCGCGCCAGGCGGGCGCGCGGCTCCACCACCAGCGCGCCCAGGGTCCAGCGTTCGCTGGCCTGGTGCGCGAAGCGCCGCACCACGGCGCGGATGCGCGACAGCAGCTCCTCCGGCGCGAAGGGCTTGACCAGGAAGTCGTCGGCGCCGCCGTCCAGGCCGGCCAGCCGGTCGTGCAGCGCGGTGCGGGCGGTGATCACGATCACCGGCAATGACTGGCCGGCCGCGCGCCAGCGCGCCAGCAGCGCCAGCCCGTCGTCGCCCGGCAGGTTCAGGTCCAGCAGCACGCAGTCGGCCAGGCTGTCTTCCAGGCGCGGCGGCAGCTCGGCCGGGCGGCGCAGCCACTGGCAGCTGAAGCCGTGCAGCTTCAGCGCCGCGACCAGGGAGGCGCCGAGGTCCAGGTCGTCCTCGATCAGCAGGATGTGCATGGGGCCGCGCGGCGGTGCGTCAAAGAAGGCTAGAAGTTGTACTGGACGCCGACCGACACCGTGTTGAGCCCCTTGCCTGGCTTCCTGTCCTTGCCGAAGTGCTCCAGCTCCACCGTGGTCGCCCAGTGCTGGTCCAGCTTCCAGGCCAGGCCGGTGCCCAGGTACAGCGCGGTGGTGGTCTTGTGCTGCGCTTGGCGCGCCGCGTCGCCGCTGGCCTGCACGTCGAAGCGGTGGCGGTCGAGGCCCAGCTTGCCGAAGAGCGTCAGATTCTCGCCCAGCCGGGTCGACGCCCGCACCGCGCCGAACCAGGCGTCGCTCTTGGCGCTCAGCTCGCCGGGCTGGCCGTCGCGGGTGTAGTGGTGCTTCGGCCGGCCGAAAGTGGCATAACCGGCCTCCACCGCCCAGGTGTCGTTGAAGCGCCAGCCGCCGCTCAGTTTGGGCGTCAGGGTGTAGCCGTCGCCGTCCTGGCTTCCGGCATCGCTGCCGGGCTGCGACAGGTCGTAGTGGCGCAGCATCAGCGCGCCGTTCAGGTACAGGCCCTCGGCCCGCGCGGCGGGCGCGGCGAGCAGGGTGAGGGGAAGCAGCCACAGGGCCGTGCGGTGCAGTTTCATGGGGTGCGGGTTCCTTGCCCGGGATCGGGGCATTGCCAATGACGCGGCGATTCTTCCGAGGGCCACCTTTGTTTTCGCCAAAGGCGGCGGCAGGGTGTCCGCAGCGGCGTTCACCCTGCCCGCAACACGGTGGGGCGGCGTGCAAAATGCCTCTGGCCTGCCTGGCCGAACGAGGCCGAAGGTTCGCCGCCGCCCATCCATGACCTTCCGCCGCCCCCGCCCGTTCTTCGCCGCCATGGGCCTGGCCGCGGGACTCTTGCTGCCCTGCATGGCCGCGGCCGAAGACGAGCCGCCGTGCATCGTCGTCGTCGGCCACGGCCGCAACCTGGCGCTGGACGACCACGAGGCCAACACCGCATGGAACCAGGTCAACAACCGCTTCAATGCCCAGGTGGCCGGCCACGTGCAGCAGGCCGGGCAGCGCGTGGTGCGGCTGCCGCTGCCGGTGGAGGCGCGTGACATGCCGGCCAACGTCACCCAGATCCTGGACCGGGCGCAGGACGCCGGCTGCGATCGCCTGCTGGAAACCACCATCTTCGCGGACGACGAGGCGCGCACCCTGGTCGTCCGCCTGCGTTCGCACCCGCTGCTGCGGGTGCGCAACCTGGCCGGCAGCGGCGTGCTGCTGAACATCGGCGCGCCCAGCTTCAGCAGCCAGCGCGACCTGCCGCTGGAGCCGCGCAGCTTCGAGCGCCTGGCGCCCGATGTCGTCGCGCGTGAAATGGCCGCTGACTTCGTGCGTCATCTGGAGCAGAAGAAATGAACCCCTCGACACCATCCGCCGCTCCGGCGGTGCAGGTCGGCATCGGCGTCATCGTGCAGCGCGGCGGCCGCGTGCTGCTGGGCCGGCGCCGCGGCGCGCACGGCGCCGGCGACTGGGCCCTGCCCGGCGGCCACCTGGAGTTCGGCGAAACGCCCGAGGCCTGCGCCGCCCGCGAGCTGGCCGAGGAGACGGGCTTGCGCGCCGCCGCCTGGCGCCGCGCGCCGTACACCGCCGACGTCCTGCCCGACGCCGGCCGCCACTACCTCACGCTCTTCATGCTGGCCGATGGCGTCAGCGGCGACCCGCAGCGCCTGGAGCCGCACAAGTGCGATGGCTGGTCCTGGCACGACTGGGACGCGCTGCCCGAGCCGCTGTTCGCCCCGCTGGCCAGCCTGCGCAAGAGCGGCTGGCGGCCCGGCCCGCCGGCCGCCGCCGCCACGGCGCGGCCGCACGTGCTGCCCGATCTTCCGGCCGACGAAGCGCCGCGGGTGCGCCGCCTGGTGCCCGCCGATGCGCCGCCCTACCGCGCGCTGATGCTGGAGGCCTATGAGCGCCACGCCGAGGCCTTCAGCTCCAGCGCGACGGAGCGCGCCGCGCTGCCGCTGGACTGGTGGCAGGCGCGCCTGGCCGAGGGCGACGAGGCGCCGCAGCGGGTCATCGGCGCCTGGCGCGGCGACCGGCTGGCCGGCGTGGCAGGCCTGTCCTTCGAGACCGGCGAGAAGCTGCGCCACAAGGCCACGCTGTTCGGCATGGCGGTGGCCGAGGACTTCAGGCGTCAGGGCATCGGCGAAGCGCTGGTGCAGGCGGTGCTGGCGCACGCGCAGGCCCACCCCGGCACGCGGCTGGTGCAGCTGACCGTCAGCGACGGCAACCGCGCGGCGCGCGCGCTGTATGAACGCTGCGGCTTCGCGGTGTTCGGCATCGAGCCGCGCGCGGTGGCGGTGGGCGACGGCTACGTGGCCAAGTGCCACATGTGGGTGGACCTGGAGGCGCCGCGGTGAGCAGCGCCGGGCCGGCCGCCGGGGCGCCGTGCCCGCCTGGCGGACCGGCGCCAAGCGCCAGCGTTGCGGGGCGGACCTTGGCGCCCGGCATCGAGCTGCACCACTGCGTCAGCGCGCGCTCCTTCCGCCCGCTGTGGCTGCTGGAGGAACTGCGGCTGCCGTACACGCTGCGGATGTGGCCCTTCCCGCCGCGCGCCAAGGACAAGCGCTTCTTCGACGTGAACCCGCTGGGCACCGTGCCCGCCTTCCGCGACGGCGCGGTGCAGATGACCGAATCCGCTGCCATCTGCCAGTTCCTGGCCGAGCGCCATTCGCCGCGCGGCCTGCACGTGGCCATCGACGAGCCCGACCACGCCGCCTACCTGAACCTGCTGCATTTCGGCGAGGCCACGCTCACCTTCCCGCAGACCCTGGTGCTGCGCTACCGCCGCTTCGAGCCCGACGAGCGCAAGCAGCCGCAGGTGGCCGAGGACTACGCCAAGTGGTTCCTGTCGCGCCTGCGCACGCTGGCGCCGCGGCTGGCGGTGGCGGAATGGCTGTGCGCGGGCCGCTTCACCGCCGCCGACGTGTCGGTGGGCTATGCGTTGATGCTGGCGTCCTACCTTTCATTGGACGCGTCCTTCGCGCCGGAGATCGGCGCCTACTGGCTGCGCCTGCAGCAGCGCGAAGGCTTCCAGCGTGCGCTGGCGGCGCAGGCGCGCGCGGCGGCGGAGCAGGGCGTCGATCCCACGCCGGCGCCCCTGGCCTGAAGGCGCCGCGAGGACGCCGTGACGACGCCCTGAAGACGACTTGAAGCGAGCCTGGAGACGATTGCCATGCCCACCACCGACCCCGATCGCCCGCTCGAAGGCCGCTGCACCTGCGGCGACCTGCGCTACCGGCTCGACGCCGCGCCGATCTTCGTGCACTGCTGCCATTGCCGCTGGTGCCAGCGCGAGACCGGCGCTTCGTTCGCGCTGAACGCGATGGTCGAGACGGACCGGCTGCAGCTGCTGGCCGGTGCGGCCGAGGCCGTGCTAACGCCAACCGAGAGCGGCCTCGGCCAGCGCATCCACCGCTGCCCGCGCTGCCGCGTGGCGCTGTGGAGCCACTACGCCGGCTCGGGGCCCTGCGTGGCCTTCGTGCGTGTCGGCACGCTGGACGAGCCCGACCGCGTGCGGCCGGACGTGCACATCTTCACCGCGTCGAAGCAGCCGTGGGTGACGCTGTCGGGCGAGGCGCCGGCCTTCGACGAGTTCTACGACCTGCTGGCGCAGTGGCCGGCGGCCAGCCTGGCGCGCCGCGAGGCGCTGATGCCCCGCATCCAGGCCTGGCGCGCGGCGCGCGACTGGAGTGCGGCATGAAGCGAAGCGAACGTGAACTGTCCGCGGCGCACCTGCTGGAACTGGCCGAGGCGCGCCGCCTGCTGGAATCGCCCGGCGTGGCGGTGAAGGCGTCGAACCTGATCGGCCGCCCGATCGAGGCCGGCATCAAGCTGCTGCCTGCCGGCTGGCGCGACAAGGTGGCCGACGCCACGCGCGAAGCGCTGATGGCCGCCCTGAAGGGCGCGCTGCGCACGATGGACCGCGGTCCCGCGGGCATCAGCGTGCCGGCCGTGCCCGGCTGGCACAAGCTGGCCGCCACCTTGAGCGGTGCGGCCGGCGGCGCCTTCGGGCTCCCGGCGCTGCTGGTGGAGCTGCCGGTGTCCACCACCATCATGTGCCGCTCCATCGCCGACATCGCGCGGGCCGAGGGCGAATCGCTGGACGACCCCGCCGTGCGCCTGGCCTGCATCGAGGTCTTCGCGCTGGGCGGCAAGGGCCCGGACGACGACGCGGCCGAGACCGGTTACTTTGCGGTGCGCGCGGCGCTGGCGCGCGCGGTGTCCGACGCGGCGCAGTTCCTGGCCAGCCAGGCCGCGGCGTCCGAGGGCGCGCCGGCGCTGCTGCGCCTGGTCGGCCTGGTGGCGGCGCGCTTCCACCTGCAGGTGTCCGAGAAGGTGGCGGCGCAGGCGGTGCCGGTGATCGGCGCGGCCGGTGGCGCGCTGATCAACCTGATGTTCATCGACCACTACCAGGACGTGAGCCGCGGCCACTTCACCGTGCG
>CBIHPZ010000225.1:0-6309 GCA_966211865.1 uncultured Aquabacterium sp. | reverse complement strand
GCATCGATCTCCAACGTGGCGCTGGCGGCCAAGGTCAGCCTCAGCCCGCCGGCCTGCCTGCGCCGGGTCGACCGGCTGAAGAAGCTGGGGCTCATCCGCGGCATCGTGGCGCTGCTGGAGCCGCGTGCGCTGGACGCCAGCATGCTGGTGCTGATCGGCGTGGTGCTCGACCGCTCCACGCCCGAGTCCTTTGCCGAATTCGAGAAGGCCGCGGCCAAGGTCTCCGGCTGCATGGAATGCCACGTGGTCACCGGCGAGTTCGACTACTTCATGCTGCTGCGCACCCGCGACAACGACAGCTTCAACAAGCTGCATGCGCAGCAGCTGCTGTACCTGCCGGGCGTGCGGCAGATCCGCTCGTTCATGGGGCTGAAGCAGGTGCTGTCGACCACGCAGTTGCCGGTGTGACGTCCGCTCAGATCAGAGCTTGCGGCTCTGCATGAAGCCGTCGAAGCCCGCTTCCGCAAACCTGAACCAGAGGCTGGCATCGCGCCGCACGGAAGCCATGTCCTCGTAGACCTTTTTCCACGCCGGATTGCTGGCCGAGAGGTCGCTGCACACCGCCAGCGTTTCCTTGAAGGCCGCGGCCAGGATGTCCTTGGGGAAGGGGAACAGCTTGGCGCCGCCGGCCACCAGCCGCTTCAGCGCCGCGGGGTTGCGCATGTCGTACTTGGCCTGCGTGTCGGTGTGCGCATAGGCGGCCGCCGCCTCGACGATGGCCTTGAACTCCGCATTCAGTGCGGCATAGGCCTTGGCATTGACGAACAGGTCCAGCTGCGTGCCGCCTTCCCACCAGGATGGGTAGGCATACCAGGGCGCCACCTTGTTCAGTCCCAGCCGCTCGTCGTCATAGGGGCCGACGAACTCGGCGGCGTCGATGGTGCCTTTCTCGAGCGACTGGTAGATCTCCCCGCCCGGCAGGTTCTGCGGCACGACGCCCAGCCGCTCCACCACCTTGCCGGCGAAGCCGCCGATGCGCATCTTCAGGCCCTTCAGGTCCGACAGCGCGTGGACTTCCTTGCGGTACCAGCCGCCCATCTGCGCGCCGGTGTTGCCCATGGGGAAACTGACGATGCCGTAGTTGGCATAGAACTCCCGCATCAGCTTCAGCCCATTGCCTTCGTACATCCAGGCGGTCATCTGGCGGCTGTTCAATCCGAAGGGAATGCCGCTGCCCAGCGCAAAGGTGTCGTTCTTGCCGAAGAAGTAGTAGGGCGCGGTGCCGGCGCATTCGATGGTGCCGTTCTGCACGGCGTCCACCACGCCATAGGGCGGCACCAGTTCACCGGCCGCATGCGTGCTGACCTGGAACCGGCCGCCGGACAGCTCTCGCACCTTGGTGGCGAACACGTCGGCCACGCCGAAGAGCGTGTCCAGCGTCTTCGGAAAACTGGAGGCCAGGCGCCAGCGCACCTGCGCCTGGGCCATGACGGCGGGGGCGGCCCCCGCGCTCAAGATGCCGGCCAGGCCGGCGTGACGGACGAATTGACGGCGTTCCATGTTGTCTCCTTGCCATTGAATGCGGCCCGGAGAGCATGGGCTTTTGAAACCAATTGAGGTATTCGCACCAATTCGCAATGGCCATCGCGAAAGGCGCGTAAGTGAAAACCCGGCGCTCGGGGTTTCACGCAGACGCCTGCGCCCCGGGAAAACCTGTACGTACTCCCACGCACCCGCGGGTCCGCATTGCGACGGTAGCGGCGCGGCGGTCGATTCACCACACTGCGCGGCGAGGCGGCGGGCGGTCCTCAGGCAGGCAATGGGCTGCCGCCGACGCCCCGCGGTCAGTGCTGTTCCCCAACTACAACGGAGAGGTGATTTGAAATCGTTCAAGGCATTCCAGTGGCTGATGCTGGCATTGGCGCTGGCATTCGGATCCGCGGCCGTGCGCGCCGATGAAGAAAAGGGCACGCGCGACGAGGCCAAGGCCATGGTCGACGCCGCCGTGGAGCATGCGAAGAAGGTCGGGCCCGAGCAGGCCTTCAAGGACTTCACCGACAAGTCGAACAAGGCCTGGCAGAAGAAGGACCTGTACGTGTTCGCCTACAACATGGAAGGCGTCAACGTCGGCCACGGCGCCAATGACAAGCTGGTGGGCAAGAACCTCATCGAGCTGAAGGACCCCAATGGCAAGCCGCTGATCCAGGAACTGCGCGACGTGGCCCGCAAGGGCGGCGGCTGGGTGGAATACGACTGGCCGCACCCGCAGACCAAGAAGATCGAGAGCAAGGCCTCCTACGTGCGCAAGCTGCAGAACTACGACGGCTTCGTCGGCGTCGGCGTCTACCGCTGAACGTGAGCGTCCTGCAGGCGATACGGGACGCGCGCATCGGCGTCAAGGTGGCCCTGGCGCCGGTGCTGTCCATCGCCTGCCTGCTGGCGCTGGCGGCGCTGGGCGCCTGGGCCCAGCTGCAAAACCTGCGCGCGCTGGAAGGCATCGGCCGGCAGGGCATCCCCGGCATGGCGCTGGCGGCGGGGCTGGAACGCCGCATCGCGTCGGTCAATGCGCTGATGGGCCAGAGCCTGGTCTGGGAAGGTGCCGGCGTGAAGGCGGCGCGCATCGAGGAACTGGACCGGCAGGTCCGGGCCGACGCCGCGGCGCTGGCCAAAGAACTGGCGGCCGTGGCGTCGGACGGCGCCCGCGCCGCCCATGAAAGGGACCTGCTGCGCCGGGTGGCGGAAGAGTTCGGCAAGTACCGCGCGGCCATGGCCGACACGCTGGACATCAAGTCCACCGGCCTGGGCGCGGCCGCCGGCTTCATCACCCGCGGCGAGTCCAGCTACCAGCGCCTGCACCACATGCTGGCCGACCTCCACGACGCCGAGGCCCGGCAGGCCGCCCGGGCCGCGCAGGCGGCCGAGGCACAGTCGCGGCGGCACCTGGGGCTGAGCGTGGCCGCCGTGCTGGGTGCGCTGCTGGCCTGCGGCGGCACCACCTGGGGCTGCTGGCGGCTGATCGCGCGGCCGCTGGCCACGGCGGCTGCCATGGCCACCGAGGTGGCCGGCGGCCTGCTGGCGCCGCGCACGCTGCAGCCTGCGGGCGACGAGACCGGCCAGGTGCTGCGCGCGCTGATGGCGCTGACCGGATCGCTGGAACGCGTGTTCCAGGACATCCAGCTCGTTTCGACGGCGATGGACGATGCCTCGGACCGGCTGCTGCACGACAGCAGCCGCCTGTCGTCGAGCACCGAGGCCTCGTCCTCGGCGCTGGCGCAGACGGCCGCGTCCATCGAGCAGCTGACCGCCTCGGTGCAGGTCAGCGCCGGCCATGCCAAGGAGGCGGAGCAGCTGGCCACCGGCGCGGCGCAGCAGGCCCAGGGTGGCGGCGCCGTGGTGGCCGAGGCGGTGCACAGCATCGAGCAGCTCAGCGGGCAGTCGCTGCGCATGCGCGAGATCGTCGGCACCATCGACGCCATCGCCTTCCAGACCAACATCCTGGCGCTGAACGCCAGCGTGGAAGCGCACCGCGCGGGCGAGGCGGGCCGGGGTTTCGGCGTGGTGGCCGAAGAGGTGCGCACGCTCGCGCAAAGCAGCGCAGGGGCGGCCAAGGAGATCCGCGGCCTGATCGAATCCTCGGTCGCGCAGATCGCCAGCGGTACCGCCAAGGCGCGCGCCGCCGGCGCCGCCATGGCCGAGATCGTGCAGGCGGTGGAACGCGTGGCCGTCGTGGTGCGGGAGATGGCCATGGCCTCGCGCGAGCAGGCCGCCGGCATCGAGCACATCAACCAGGCCATCGGCCACCTGGACCAGGGCACGCAGCAGAACGCCGGCATGGCGCAGGAAGCGGCAGGCCGCGCCGAGGCGCTGAAGGCGCACAGCCGGCGTCTGGCCGCCGCGGCGCGCAGCTTCCGCATGGCCGGCGACGCACCGCCACCCGCCGGCCACGGCGCCACCCACCCGTGACAATGTGCGCGGCGGCCCAGGTAAACACCGATCGACCGCAGGGCCCCGCGCCTGACCTGATAGCGACCGACAGCGACGAGCCTTCCCCCGCCCACCGCAGTACGCGCCTTGCAGTTCCCCAGCTTCACACGGACCGGCGTGCGCGCCAGCACGCACCTGCGCGCCATGGCCCCGCTGCAGCTGAAGACCAAGCTGGCCTTGCTGGCCGGGCTGCCGCTGCTGGTGGCGCTGCTGCTGATCGCGGTGGTGGTGAAGCAGCAGGAAGAGGAGCTGGCGCGGCGCGAGCGCGCGGTGGTGGAGCAGGCCTACATGAAGGCCAAGGAAGCGGAGCTGCGGCACTACGTCAGCCTGGCCCTCACCGCGATCCGCCCGCTGTACACCGAACGGGGTGCCGACCCCGGCGCGCGCCGCGAGGCCATCGAGCTGCTGCGTTCCATGAACTACGGCAGCGACGGCTACTACTTCGTCTACGACATGGCCGGCCGCAACATCATGCACCCGCGCCAGCCCGAGCTGGTGGGCGAGCAGCTGTGGAACATGCGTGACGCCAACGGCCTGCCGGTGATCCAGGCATTGATCAAGGCGTCGCAGGAACCGGACGGCGGCTTTGTGCGTTATCTCTGGCGCAAGCCCTCCAGCGGCCGGATGGCGCCCAAGCTGGGCTTCGTCATCGCACTGGACAGCTGGGGCTGGATGTTCGGCACGGGGCTGTACCTGGACGATGTCGAGCAGACCCTGGCCGAGCTGGACCGGCAGGTGAAGTCCAACATCACGCAGACCCTGATCTTCATCGCCGGCATCGCGGTGCTGGGCATGGCGGTGCTGGTGACGGCCGGCGCGGCGCTGAACTGGAGCGAGCACCGGCTGGCCACGTCCAAGCTGCAGCGCCTGGCGCACCAGGTGGTGCGGTCGCAGGAAGGCGAGCGGGCCCACCTGGCGCGCGAGCTGCACGACGGCACCAGCCAGATGCTGGTGTCGGTGAAGCTGCTGCTCGAATCGGCGATCGAGGAACTGCAGGCCACCCGGCGTGCGGGCCACGACGGGCGCGCCGGCCGGGAAAGCCACGCCGGCGCCGATGGCCCGCTGCCCACGGTGCTGCCCAAGGCCTTGGAACAGGTGCAGGCGGCGGCCGCCGAGGTGCGCAGCATCTCGCACCGCCTGCGGCCGGCCATGCTGGACCTGCTGGGCCTGCCCGCGGCTCTGGAGCAGCTGGGGCGCGAGTTCGCCAGCCATGGCGGCCTGGGCTTCACCTTCCGGCAGGCGGGCGACCCGGTGGACCTGCCCGACGACGTGAAGACGGTGTACTTCCGCGTGGCGCAGGAGGCATTGACCAACATCGCCAAGCATGCAGGCGCCTCGAGCATCGGCCTGGCACTGTCGTTCAAGGGCGGCGTGGTGTGCATGCAGGTGGACGACGACGGCCACGGCTTCGACGTGGCCGCCATCAGCCAGGACCCGCGCCGCGGCATCGGCCTGCGCAACATGCGTGAGCGCCTGGCTTCGCTGGGTGGTGCCTGCGACATCGAGTCGGCCGCCGGCCGGGGCACGCGGGTCACGGCGCGCCTGCGCCTGGCGGTGCACGAGCGCTTCAGGGAAGAGGAGTCCAGGACGTGACGCAACACGACAGCCCCGCAACGACGACCATCCTCATCGTCGATGACCACCCCATGGTCCGCGACGGACTGCGCGCGCGCCTGGCCAGCGTGCCGAACCTGGCCGTGGTGGGCGAGGCCGACCAGCTGGCCGAAGCCTTCGACCTCGCCGCGCGCCTGCAGCCCGACATCGTGCTCAGCGACATCGCCATCAAGGGCGGCGGCACCGGCATCGACCTGACGCGGCGCCTGGCCGAGCACCATCCCGGCATCAGCGTGCTGATCCTCAGCATGCACGACAGCGCCGAATACGTGCAGCAGGCCATGGCCGCCGGCGCCAAGGGCTATATCGTGAAAGACGCGCCATCGCAGCAGATCCTGGCCGCCATCCAGTCGGTGGCCGCGGGCGGCACCTACCTCAGTCCCTCGGTGTCGCAGCTGCTGTTCCGCCCCCGCGGCGAAGAGCGCAGCCTGTCCGCGCGCGAGACCGAGATCCTCGCCTGCCTGGCCCAGGGCCAGTCCAGCAAGCAGATGGCCAAGGCCATGGACATCAGCGTGCGCACGGTCGAGTCGCACCGGCAGAGCATCAAGCGCAAGTTCAACCTGTCGGGCCAGGCGGAGCTTGTCAGCTTCGCCGTGCGCCGCCACGGGCAGCGGTGACCCCGCCCGGCGGGCGACCGGGCAAGCGGCGCTCCCGCGTCTCTTCAGGGGTGAAGTCCGCCACGCCAGTGCACCCGCTGCGGGGGCGGGCGTGCACCAGCCATGCCATGATGGGCGCGTCATCCACCTTCCAGCACGCCGCCATGACCACCAT
>CBIHPZ010000224.1:0-6326 GCA_966211865.1 uncultured Aquabacterium sp. | reverse complement strand
GCTTCGGCTTCGGGCCATGTCACACGCGCCGCGGCTGCGTCGTCAAGCAGGCATGAAACCTCTTCGTTCCACCCCGACCCAGGCGCTGCGCCTGCTGCTGGCCACCGGCCTCGGCGCCAACGGCGCGGCCATGCTTGCGCAACCCGCCGCCTGGTACCACGCGGTGCCCGGCGTCCTCTACACCGGCCCCCTGAACCTGCATTTCGTGCGCGACATCGGCGCCGCCTACCTCGGCAGCGCCGCCGGTCTCGCCTGGCGGGCGCTGCGCGGCCCCGACGCGGCGCCGGCAGCGCAGTGCGGCGCGCTGTTCCTGGGGCTGCATGCCGCCATCCACCTCGGCGAGACCCTGGCCGGCCTGTGCGGCTGGCGCCAATGGCTGGCCGACGCGCCCGGCGTGCTGCTGCCGGCCGTGCTGGCCGCCGCGCTGGCGGGCCCGTGGCGCACGCCAAGCGCTCGCCCGGGGACCAGCCACTCCGCGGCCAAGGCACCTCGCGTGCCGCCCTTGCGTGCGTCGGGAGCCGACCGATGATCCGCTGGCTGGTCGAACACCAGCTCGCCGCCTTCGAGCGCCGCTGGCACTACCCGATGGACCATGCCCGCACCCTGCTGCGCGCCAGCCGCCGCGGCTTCTGGCGCTTCGCCCGCGTGATGCCGCTGGCCGCCTGGCGCGACGGCGTGCCGCTGGCCGCCTGGCATGCCGCCAAGCTCGTGGCCGTGCGCGCCGAGGACTGCGGCCCCTGCACGCAGCTGGTGGTCGACATGGCACGCGCCGACGGCGTGCCCGACGCGCTGCTGCGCGCCCTGCTGCAGGACGACCATGCCGACATCCAGGCGCTGGACGCCGATGCGGCGATGGCCGCTCACTTTGCGCGCTGCTGGACCACCGGCGCGCCCGGCCTGGCGGACGCCCGCGACGCGCTGCGCCAGCGCTTCGGCGAACGCGGCCTGGCCTCGCTGGCCTTGGCGATGACGGGCGCGCGGATGTTCCCGATGATCAAGTCCGCCCTCGGCCACGGCCAGGCCTGCCAGCGGGTGCGGCTCGGCGGCGAAGCGCTGGCGCCCGCCCCGCTGCGCCGCCCGGCCGTCGCGGACGCCGCCAGTCCACTCGGCGCCGCCCCACGGCAGACTGCGCCGTGATGCCGGCTTCCGACGACCCGCTGTTCGAATCTCGCCGCCGCCCGCTGCGCGCGCTGGCCTACCGCATGCTCGGCTCGCGCAGCGAGGCCGAGGACGTCGTGCAGGACTGCTGGCTGCGCTGGCAGGCCGCGCGGGCGCAGCCCGGTGCCGAACCCATCCGGGAGCCTGCCGCCTGGCTGTCGCGCGTCGCCACGCACCTGTGCCTGGACCGCCTGCAATCGGCCCGCGCCCGGCGCGAGCACTACGTCGGCACCTGGCTGCCCGAGCCGCTGCTGGACGCCGACGCCGCCGAGGTCGACCCCGGCCCTGAGGCCCGCAGCGAGTACGCGCAGGAGGTGTCGATCGCCTTCCTGCTGGTGCTGGAGCGCCTGACGCCGCTGGAGCGTGCCGCCTTCCTGCTGCACGACGTGTTCGACCTGGGCTTCGACGAGGTGGCCGCGCGCCTGAACCGCAGCGCCGCGGCCTGCCGCCAGCTGGCCAGCCGCGCCCGCGGCCACGTGCAGGTGGCACAGGCGCGCGTGGACGTGCGCGACGAGGAAGCACAGGGCCTGCTCACCGCCTTCGCCGGCGCGCTCCAGTCGGGCGACGTGCAGGCGCTGGCCGCGATGCTGGCCGACGACGCTCAGATGCTGTCCGACGGCGGCGGCCGGGTGGCCGCCGTGCCGCGGCCGGTGCTGGGCGCGGCGCGCGTGGCGCAGGTGATGGCCGGCTTCACGCGGCTGTGGGACCCGGCGACGCAGCCGGTGGCCGCCGCGCGCATCAACGGCCTGCACGGCGTGGTGATGCGCGACCTGCAGGGCCAGGCGCTGCAGACCATGGCCTTCGCCTTGGCCCGCCGAGCCGACGGCCGCGCCTGCGTCGCCACGATCTACGTGGTGCGCAACCCCGACAAGCTGGTCCACCTGCGCGCGCCCTGAGCCCGCCGGGCCGCCCGAAGTGCGCAGCCCGAAAGGTTTCTCCGTGAGACCCGCCGGGCCGCCCCAGAGCGAAAGCCGAGGGCGAAACCCGAGGGCGCAGCCCGAAGAGACCCCCAGTGCACATGCCCGGGTTTCATCCCCGCAACGGCGCACGCGCAGCCCGCCAAAGTGGGCACCTGCTGCTGCCACAATCGCCGCCATGTTGGAGTTCGAGCTTCTGGCCACCGAGGGCCTGGCCCGCCGGGGCCGGCTGCGGTTGAACCATGGCGTCGTCGAGACGCCCATCTTCATGCCCGTGGGCACCTACGGCACCGTCAAGGGCGTGCTGCCGCAGTCGCTGCACGACATGGGCGCGCAGATCATCCTGGGCAACACCTTCCACCTGTGGCTGCGGCCGGGGCTGGACGTCATCACGCAGTTCAAGGGCCTGCACGGCTTCGAGGGCTGGACCAAGCCCATCCTCACCGACTCCGGCGGCTTCCAGGTCTGGTCGCTGGGGGAGATGCGCAAGATCTCCGAGGAGGGCGTGAAGTTCGCGTCCCCGGTCAACGGCGACAAGCTGTTCCTGACGCCCGAAGTGAGCATGCAGGTGCAGACCGTGCTCGACTCGGACATCGTGATGCAGTTCGACGAGTGCACCCCGTACGAGACGCGCGGGCACCTCACCACCGAGCGCGAGGCCCAGCAGTCGATGGAGCTGAGCCTGCGCTGGGCGCGCCGCTGCATCGCCGAGTTCAAGCGCCTGGAGAACCGCAACGCCCTCTTCGGCATCGTGCAGGGCGGCATGTTCGAGCACCTGCGCGAAGCGTCGCTGAACGCGCTGGTCGAGCTGGACCTGCCGGGCTATGCCATCGGCGGCGTGTCCGTCGGCGAACCCAAGGAAGACATGCGCCGCATCATGGCGCACACCCCGCACCGCCTGCCTGCCCACAAGCCGCGCTACCTGATGGGCGTGGGCACGCCGGAAGACCTGGTCGAAGGCGTCGCCTGTGGCGTCGACATGTTCGACTGCGTGATGCCCACCCGCAACGCGCGCAACGGCCACCTGTTCACCCGCTTCGGCGACCTGCGGCTGCGCAACGCGCGTTACAAGACCGACCCGCGGCCCATCGACGAAACCTGCAGCTGCCACGCCTGCGCCGGAACGAACGGCTCGGGCGGCGTCAGCCGCGCCTACCTGCACCACCTGGACCGCTGCGGCGAAATGCTGGGACCGATGCTCACCAGCATCCACAACCTGCACTACTACCTGAACCTGATGCGCGAGATCCGCGAGGCGCTGGAAGCCGGCCGCTTCGCCGAGTTCCGCGCACGGTTCGCGGCCGACCGCGCGCGCGGCATCTAGCATCCGAATGACGCGGCCACCGCCGGCCGCCCACCCCCGAACAACGAGACACCACCGCCCCATGGCGACCAGCACCCGACCCCGCCGCGCCGCGGCCCCGGCATCCGCCGAGCACCCTGCCCGCAGCGACGACAGCGCGGCGAAGAAAACGGCCGCCAAGACCGCGGCGAACGCGCCCTCCCAGAACGCCGCCGCGAAGAAGGCCCCTGCGACAAAGAAGACGCCGGCGCCCGACAACGCAGTGGCCAAGCCCGTCCCGGCTGGCCGCCAGGCGGCAGCGAAAAAGGCCGCGACCCCCGCGGCCGAGCCCAAGCGCACGCCCGCGGCAAAGAAGGCCGCCCCAAAGCCGGTGGCAGTGCCCGAGCCCCTGGCGAAGCCGGTTCCGGCGCGCAAAGCCGCCCGCGTGAATGCCACAGCCGAGGCTCCGGCCGAGAAGGCGGCGGAAAAGGCGCCGGAGCAGGCGGTGGAGCAGGCGGTGGAGGCCCGGCCGGCCCGCAGCAGAAAGCCCGCGGCGAAGACCCCTGCCGCGAAAACCCCGGCCAGCAAAGCGACCGCGAAGACCGCCGCGAAGAAGGCGCCGACTGCGGCAAAGAAAGCGCCCAGCCGGCGCGGCACGCCTGCCGCGGCAGTGGGCGAGCCGGTGGCTGAATCCGCGGCGGAACCCCTGCCGGCCCAGGCCACGCCGCTCGAGGTCGAGGCCCCCGTGCCGGTTCAGGCGCCCGCCCGGGAAGCCGCGGCGGTTCCGGCCCACAGCACCGTCGTGCTGCAGGACGGCGACCACCGCCAGCTGCGCTGGATCGCCGGCAGCGCCTGCCCCGAAGCGCTGCACGCCGTCGCGCTGTCCTGCGCCGACGACAGCGGCTTCTTGCAGCTCGACAACGACGACGCCCTGCCCACGCTGCTGCGCGAAGCCGCGGCCGCCGGCCACGCGCTGCAGGTCGACCCCGCCGCCTGGCAGCAGCTGGCGCGCCGGCGCGACGCGCGCCAGCGCCTCTTCGTGCTGGAACACGCCTACCCCGAAGGCCCCGCCAGCGCCGCGCTGCACGACCTGCTGCGCGCACCGCTGGCCCCCTTCCAGGCCGAGGGCGCGCTGTTCGCCGCCTGTGCCGGCCGCGCGCTGCTGGCGGATGAGCGCGGCCTGGGCAAGACCGTGCAGGCCCTGGCCGCCGCGGTGCTGCTGCACCGCCACGCCGGCGTCGAGCGCGTGCTGATCCACTGCAGCGCCGACCAGCGCCTGAGCTGGCAGCGCGAGGCGGCACGCTTTCTCGGCGCCCGGGCGCCGGAATGGCGCGTGGTCAGCGACGAACCGGGCGGCCCGCATGCCGAGACCATCGACGCCTGGAAGCCGGGCCTGGTGGTGATCGACGAACCGGCGCGCCTGGCGCGCTGGGACCGCATCGACGCGCCCTTCGCGCTGGTGCTGTGCGGCACGCCGCTGGAAGACGACGCCGCGCTGGCCGAAGCGCTGGTGGACTACCTGGACCGCCACCGCGAAGGCCCGCTGGCGCGCCTGCGTTCACGCACGACCGACGACACCCTGGACGACACGCTGCAGGCCCTGATGCTGCGCCGCCGCCGCGCCGACGTGGCGCCGCAGCTGCCGGCCCGCGTGGCCAGCGAGCGCGTGCTGGCCATGGGCCCGCTGCAGCGCGCGGTGCACGACCGCGCCGCCGCCAGCGCGCGCGCCGTGCTGGCCGCCTGGCGCCGCACGCGCCACCTGACCGATGCGCAGCAATGGGAACTGGGCAGCGCAATGCAGGCCATGCGCGAGGCCTGCCACCGCGCCGAACCCGGCCAGCCCGACAGCCCGCTGGCCGAGCACACGCTGGGCGCGCTGGACGTGCTGACGTCCGAATTGCTCGGCCATGCCGGCCTGCAGATCGCCGTCGTCGCCCCGCGCGATGCCGATGCCGCGCAGCTGGCCGATCGCCTGGCCAGGGCAGGGGCGCGCTGCACGGTCGTGGCCACCGGCGCACCGCTGCCCGACGAAGCCGAGGTGGTGATCGCCATCGGCATGCCGTGGCGCACGCCCCCCGCCGACGCGCGCCCGCGCCACTGGATCCACCTGGTGGCCGAGCAGAGCATCGACACCGCGCTGTACGACACGCGCGAGCTTCGTGAGGGCATCGCCAGCACGCCGGCCGAAGGCGGCCACGAGGGCTTCCTGCACGGCGCCGCGCTGCAGCGCTACCTGCTGGCGGCCGAGGCGGCGCTGCAGGCGCTGCCCCATCAGCCGGCCGGCTGAGAGCCCGCGGCCGGGCACGTCACGCCTGCCGCAGCCGGAACACGATGTCGCCAGCGGCCGCACTCACAACGCGGCGCGCGTCCCTCGGCTTGACGTGGCGGGCCGCGCCAAGCGGCGGGCGGCTGCCTGCCTTGCAGACGACGACGCAGGCCTACCAGAATTCCCAGCGCCCGCTCAGCACCACGTAGACCCCCAGCGCGCCGTTGGTCACCGCGTGCGCGATCACCGCCGTCCACAGCTTCCCGGTGTGGCGGTACAGCAGCGCATAGGCCAGGCCGGCGACGATGGCCGCCAGCCACAGCGTGTGCACCAGCACGAAGATGAAGGTGGACAGCAGCACCGCTCGCCAGCTGGCGCGCCGCGGGTCCACGCCCTGGAAGGTGGGATCGTCGAACCAGCGCATCAGGAACGAGCGCCAGAAGAGCTCCTCCATCACCGGCACCACCAGCGCGGCACCGAGCCAGCGCACGATGATGAGCGGCCAGTCCAGCGCGCCTGACGCGTCCATTGGACGATAGGAGGCGCTCGGCTCGCCGATCTGCATCCACGGCGCGGTCAGCTGGATCCACAGCACGAACACCGCCAGCCCCACCGTCACGGCGATGCCGGCCTCGCGCGCGCTGGGCAGGTTCTGGCGCGCCAGCTCGCCGTACTCGCGCCACCACCACAGCAGCAGGCCGCC
>CBIHPZ010000223.1:0-6335 GCA_966211865.1 uncultured Aquabacterium sp. | reverse complement strand
ACCGGCGCGCTGCCCGAGCCGCGCTGGTCGGCCGACGGTGGCTTCAGCGTCGGCCGGCTGGCGCGCTTCGGCGCGGTGCTGGAGAAGACGGCGCTGCTGACGCTGCTGGGCTTGGGCGTGCTCTTCGGCCTGCGCGCGCGCCAGTTCTCCATGGGCGCGGATGGGCAGATGATGCTGGCCGCGCTGGCCGCACTGGCCACCGGGGTGGCGCTGCCGCCGCTGGGTGGCGCGTCGTGGCTCGTCGCGGGCGTCGTCGCGGTCGCGGTGGGCTTCGCCTTCGGGCTGCTGCCGGGTCTCCTGAAAGTGCGCTTCGAGGCCAACGAGATCGTCAGCTCGCTGATGCTCAACATCGTCGCGCTGCAGGCCTACCGCTGGATCGTCGGCCAGGGCTTCAACGACCCCGCGGCCGGCTTCCTGGCCACGCCGGCGCTGGCCGCCGCGGCGCGGCCGCCGCTGCTGGCGGGCTTCAGCGTGCTGCTGGCGCTGATCGTCCTGGCGCCGTGGGCAGCCGGCTTCCTGCTGAACCGCAGCACCGTCGGCTACGAACTGCGCGTGGTCGGCGACGCGCCGGCCTTCGCGCGCCAGGCCGGCCTGCCGGTGGGTCGCAGCATCGTGCTGGCCATGGCCATCGGCGGCGGCTTCGCCGGCGGGGCCGGCTGGCTGCTATCGCACGGATTACTCGGCCGCCTGCCCGCCGACCTGCCGCCGGGCCTGGGTTTCGAGGGCCTGGTGGTGGCGCTGCTGGCCGCCAACGAACCGCGCCGCGTGCCCTGGGCCGCCTTCGGCTACGCGCTGCTCGAAGGCGGTGCGCAGGCCATGGAACGCGCCAGCGACGTGCCGCGCGAGATGGTGCTGGTGATCCAGGCGCTGGTGGTGCTGGCGGTGGTGTCGGTGCGGCTGGACCCGCTGGCGGCGCTGCGCCGGCTGCGGACGCACGTTCGGGCGCGCACGGCCGGCGGGCCGAAAGCGTCCCCGCTGGAGGTCCGTCCATGAACCCGCACGGCCGCCGGACAGGCGACTTCACCCCGGATGCGAAGCAGCGGCTCCCGCAGGGGCCGCGGCGGACGGCGCGCGGCGCCCAGGGGGCCGCATGAGTCCCGACCTCGGCCTCCTCGCCGCCGCGCTCTTCGCCGCGCTGCTGCGCGCCACCGTGCCCATCCTGTTCGCGGCGCTGGCGGGCACGGTGTCCGAGCGGGCCGGCGTCGTCAACGTCGGCCTCGAAGGCCTGATGGGGGTGGCCGCCTTCTTCGGCGTGATGGGCACGGTGTGGGCGCCGCAGTGGCTGCCGGGCGCCGGTGCCGGCGTGCACGTGGCGCTGGGCGCGGCCATCGGCCTGGCGGCTTCCGTTGCGCTGGCGCTGCTGCTGGGCCTCACGCACCTGCGCTGGGGCGCGGACCTGATCGTGGCCGGCATCGGCCTCAACCTGCTGGCCGCCGGCGCCACCGTGTTCCTGCTGGCGCTGTGGGCCGGCGACAAGGGCTCCACCGCGCAGCTGGCCAGCCTGGCGCTGCCGGCGCTGCACGTCCCCGGCTTCGCGGACTGGCCGCGGCTGGACGCGCTGCTCAACGGCGACGACCGCCGCGGCCACCACCGGCTCGCCTGGGCCGGCCTGGCCGCCGTGCCGCTGCTGCACGCGCTGCTGGCGCACACCCGCTTCGGCCTGCGCCTGTGCGCCGCCGGCGAAAGCCCCGAGGCCGCGCGCGCCGCCGGCGTGGACGTGGATGCCGTGCGTTATGCCGCGCTGGCGCTGTCCGGCCTGCTGGCCGGCTGCGGCGGGCTGTACCTCAGCATGGGCTACCTCACGCTGTTCCAGGCCGACATGACCGGCGGCCGCGGCTTCATCGCGCTGGCCGCGGTGTTCCTGGGCGGGCGCACGCCGCTGGGCGCGTTCGCCGCGTCGCTGCTGTTCGGCGCCTGCGCGGTGGGCGCCACGCAGCTGGGCCTCTTGGACTGGCCGCCGCAGGCGGTGCAGATGCTGCCGGCGCTGGCCACGCTGGCCGCCATGGTGTTCTTCGGCTGGCGGCGGCAGCGCCGCCTGCGCCAGCGCGAGGCCGCTGACTTTGAACGTTGGCGGGCTTCCTCGCCCGCCGCTTCCTGAACCCCTTCCCAGGCCCTCATGACCCCCGACCTGCAAGACCGCATCCTCGGCGCGCTGTGCCTCGCCGGCATGGGCGACGCGCTGGGCGCCCCCACCGAACAGTGGTCCATCGCCGAGATCCGCGCCGTGCACGGCACGCTGCTCACGCACTTCGTCGCGCCGCCGGCGGACACCTTCGCCGGCGCCCTGGGCGGCCGCCGCGCCGAGGTCACCGACGACACCAGCCAGATGGTCTGGCTGGCCCGCGCCCTGGTGCAGGGCGGCGGCCGGCTGGACGCCGAAGGCTGGGTCGCCTGCCTGCTGGACTGGGCCGGCACCAGCCCCAAGGCCACCTTCATGGGCCCCAGCACCGCGCAAGTGGTAGCCGCGCTGCGCCGGGGCGAGGACCTGTCGCGTGTCGGCACCATCGGCGCGTCGCTGCGCAAGATGACCACGGTGGGCAACACCAACGGCGCGGCGATGCGCGTGGCCCCCTGCGGCCTGCTGCACCCGGGCGACATCGACGCCGCCTGCGAGCAGGCGCTGGTCACCTGCCTGCCCTCCCACGACACGGACGTGGCCATTGCCTCCGCCTGCGCCATTGCCGCCGGCGTGGCGCGGGCGCTGGTGGAACGCGACGTGGCGCCGGTCATCGCCGCCTGCATCGACGGCGCGGCCATCGGCGAACGGCTGGGCCGCACGCATGCGCGGGCCATCGCCGGCCCGCGGATGTCGGCGCGCATCGAGATGGCGCTGGACATCGCCGACAGCGCGGCCGACGACGAGAGCTTCATGCAACTGCTGGAAGCGCGCGTCGGCAATTCGGTGCTGGCCGCCGAATCGGTGCCGGCGGCCATCGGCTGCTTCGCCTACGCGCAGGGCGACCCGCTGCGCAGCATCGCGCTCGGCGCGTCGATGGGCAACGACACCGACACCATCGCCGCGATGGCCGGCGCGCTGTGCGGCGCGCTGGTGGGCGAACGCGCGCTGCCGGCCGCGCTGCGCGACGAGTTCATGGCCGTGAACGAGGCGGAATACGGCCTGGCGTCGCTGGCGGCGGCGCTGGCGGCCCTCGCAGCGCCTGACGCCCAGGAGGCGCGGTGAATCCGGTCCGGCCCCGGGACGGGGTCCGCTGGCGGGACGGGCGGCGGGCCGGCGTCCACCCGCCGCACCGGGTTGAACCGAACCGAAGCCATGCGCCGGCCACCATCGGCCCGGCGCTCCAAGGCATGGACCTTGCGCGGGGTGCCGCATGACCGCCCACCGCCCGCTGGACCTGCTCGCGCTGGGCGACCCCTGCGTGGACCTGGTGTACCGGACGCAGCGCCTGCCCGGCTGGGACGACAAGGCCCGCGGCACGATGCTGGGCCTGTTCGGCGGCGGCACCGAGGCCAACGCGGCCTGCAACGCGGCGCGGCTGGGCTGGCGCTGCGCCCTCTTCGGCCGCACCGGCCAGGACCTGCATGCCCGCTTCATCCGCGACGAACTGGCGCTGCACGGCGTGCAACTGCAGCACCTGGCCAGCGCGCCGGGCAGCTCGTCGATGGCGGTGGTGGCGGTGTCGGCGCACGGCGAACGCTCGGTGACCTGGCTGCCGCCGGCCGACGATGAGGGCGCTCCATCGCCCGACCGCGGCGCCGAACGCCGCCAAGCCCTGGCCCGCAGCCGCTGGGCCTACACCATGCCGTACGCGGCCGACGCGCTGGCCACGCTGGCGCGGGAAACCGCCGCGGCCGGCACGCGGCTGGCGATCGACGTCGAGCGTGAAGGCGCGCGCGCCGCCGCCGGCGGCCTGCCCGGGCTGCTGCAGCAGGCCGACCTCGTCTTCCTGAACCAGGGCGGCTTCGAGGCCGCCACCGGCCTGGCACCGGACGGCGAGACCTTGCAGGCCTTGTGCCGCGGCGGGCGCGCCCGCAGCATCGTCGTCACGCTGGGCGCCGATGGCGCGCTGGCAGCCGACCGCGACGAAGGCGTGGCCCGCGCCGCGGCGGCGGCCACCGAGGTGGTGGACACCACCGGCGCCGGCGACACCTTCAACGCCAGCTTCCTCGTCGCGCGCGACCGCGGCGCGCCGCTGGCCGCCGCGCTGCGGCAGGCCTGCCGCATGGCCGCCCGCACGGTGGCGGTGTTCGGCGCACGCGGCGCGCTGGCGGCCTTCCCGGCCACCGACGCATGGCCGCCTTCTTTCGGAGTTAGCACATGCTGATGGTCTTCGGTTCGATCAACATGGACATCTCGGTGCCGGTGCCGCACCTGCCGCAGCCGGGCGAGACGCTGCTGGGCGGCGCCGCCGCCTACAGCCCCGGCGGCAAGGGCGCGAACCAGGCGCATGCGGCGCAGCGCTTCGGCGTGCCGACGATGCTGGTCGGCGCCGTGGGCGACGACGCCTTTGCCGACACCGCGCTGGACAACCTGCGCCTGGCCGGCAGCGACCTGCGGCGCGTGCGCCACCTGGCCGGCACCGCCACCGGCCTGGCCTGCATCAACGTGACGCCGCAGGGCGAAAACGCCATCGTCGTCGCGCCCGGCGCCAATGCCCAGGTGCGGGCGCAGTGGGTGGCCGACGACGAGCTGGCCAGCTGCCGCAGCCTGCTGCTGCAGCTGGAGGTGCCGGTCGGCGAATCGGTGGCGCTGGCGCGGCGCGCCCGCGCTGCCGGCTGCCGCACGCTGCTGAATGCCGCGCCCTGGTCGCCGGTGGCGCTGCCGCCGGGCCTGTTCGACTGGCTGATCGTCAACGCCGGCGAGCTGCGCCAGGCCTGCGCCCAACTGCACCTGCTGCGCGAGAACGAAGGCGCCGCGGAATCGGCCTGCCGGCTGGCGGCCGCGCTGCAGTGCCGCGTCCTTCTGACGCTGGGCTCCGGCGGCGCGCTGATCGCCGACGCCCAGGGCGTGCAGCTGCGCCGCCGCGCGCTGCGGGTGGACGTGATCGACACCACCGGCGCTGGCGACACCTGCGCCGGCGTGTTCGCCGCCGCGCTGGGCCAGGGCTTCACCGAAGCGCGCGCGCTGGAGCATGCGGTGGCCGCCGCCGGCCTGGCCTGCACCCGCCGCGGCGCCCAGGCGGCGCAGCCCACGCGTGCCCAGATCGAGGACGCCCTGTGCGACCAGGAACTGCAGCGTGCCTAGCCGCGCGCCGCCTCGCCTTCTGCATCCACGACACTCTGCCGCCATGCCCCTGCCCCTCCTGATCGACTGCGACCCCGGCATCGACGACGCGCTGGCCCTGCTGCTGGCCGCTGCCGCACCGGGCCTGGCGCTGCGCGCCGTGACCTGCGTGGCCGGCAACCGCCCGGTGGAGCAGACGGCGCCCAACGCGCGCCGCATCCTGGACCTGTGCGGCGCGCACGACGTGCCGGTGTTCGCGGGCTGTGCCCGCCCGTTGGCGCAACCGGTGCCGCGCAGCAACCTGGTGCATGGCGAAGACGGCCTGGGCGGCGTCGAACTGCCGCTGCAGGGCCGCGTGGAGCCGCGCCACGCGGTGGACGTGCTGATCGACGCGCTGCAGTCCGCGCCCGCCGGCACGCTGCACGTGGTGGCGCTGGGCCCGCTGACCAACCTGGCGCTGGCCGAGCTGCGCGCGCCCGGCGTGCTGCAGCGCGCGGCCCGCATCGACATCATGGGCGGCAGCGCCGACCGGCCCGGCAACGTCACGCCGCATGCCGAGTTCAATTTCCACTGCGACCCGCTGGCCGCGCACGCCGTGCTGGCGTCGGGCGCTGAGTTGCAGGTGTTCGGGCTGGACGTGACGGCGCAGGCCGAGATGAGCCCCGCGTGGCGCGCCTCACTGGCGGCCCTGGGCACCCCGGTGGCGCAGGCCGCGCACGCGATGCTGCAGGCCTATGCCCACCTCGACCCGCTGCTGCACGACGCCTGCCCGGTGGCGGCGCTGATCGATCCGACGCTGTTCGGCGGGCAAACCCGGCGCCTGCGGGTGGAGTGGCGTGATGCCGTGACCGAGGGACGGCTGGTCACGCAGCCGATGCCCGGAGAAGCAGGCAACCCCACAGCCGGCAGCAGCACGGGCGGCGCGCCGGGCGATGGGCAGGCCGGTGATTGGGGCCAGGGCCGATTGATCACCACGGTGGACAACGACCGGCTGCTGGCGCTGGTGCACGATGCCGTGGCGCGCCTGCCGCGCCGGAGTGCCAACCCATGAAGTGAGCGGCCGTTCGCGCAGGGCCGGCCATGGCTGGCATGACCGCCGATCGGCCACTGGCGGACCGCCGACCGACCAGCCACCAGCCACCTGCCACCTGCC
>CBIHPZ010000222.1:0-6360 GCA_966211865.1 uncultured Aquabacterium sp. | reverse complement strand
ATCACGCCGTGGGCCGTGAAGATCTGGTCGTAGTGGTGCGGCGGCAGGAAGCCGGTGGCATCACCGAAGGCGATGGCCTGCTGGGCACGCATCATCAGCGCGTCGGCGAAGCCGCGCAGCAGCATGATCAGGCCCAGCACGATGTACATGATGCCGATCTTCTTGTGGTCGATGCTGGTGATCCAGTCGCGCCACAAGGTGCCCCACAGGCGGTAGCGGGTGATGAGCGCCAGCACCACCAGGCCGCCCAGCAGCGAGGCGGCGAAGGTGCCGATCAGGATGGGTTCGTGCAGGGGAAGCGCGTCCCAGCCGAGGCGGCCGAGCACGAGGTGCTGCAGGTCGAGGGGTGCGGAGGACATGGTGATCTCGCGGGCGGCCGTGGCCGCTCAATAACTCTGAACGGCAGCGGCCTCGCTGCGTGCCTGGACATCGGGCGCGCCGCTGCGCAGCGCGGTGCTGATGGCGCCGGTGGGGTTCTCCGGCGTGCACATCACGCTGGCCACGTAGCTGCGCTCGGCGCCGCGCCAGGTCTTCTTGTCCAGGTAGGCCAGGCCGTTCTTGCCCAGGCCGCCGGCGGCGTCGATGGCCATCATCTCGGACATGCACATCTTGGCCGTGTCCACGCAGCGGTTGACCGCGGCTTCGAACAGCTTGGGATCGACGCGGCCGAAGCGGCGCACCGGCTCGCGTTCGCTCGGCTGTTCCAGCTTCAGGTAGGCGGCGCGGTTCAGCTCCTCGCTGGAGCTGCGGTGGGCGTCGACCCAGCGCTGGAAGCCGGAATCGGACAGGCCGTGGAACTTGAAGCGCATGTGCGAGAAGCCGTCGCCGCTGAAGTTGGCGGAGAAGCCGTCGTACACGCCGGCGCGGTTGATGACCGCGTGCAGCTTGGTCTTCATGCCCGGCATGGCGTAGATCTGGCCGGCCAGCGCGGGCACGTAGAACGAGTTCATCACCGTCGACGAGGTGATCTGGAACTCGATCGGCCGGTCCACCGGCGCGGCCAGTTCATTGACCGTGGCGATGCCCTGCTCGGGGTAGATGAACAGCCACTTCCAGTCCAGCGCCACCACCTGCACCTGCAGCGGCTTGATCGCGGGGTCGACCTTGCGCTGCGCGTCGATGCGGTCGAGCGGGCGCCACGGGTCGAGCTTGTGGGTGCTGATCCAGGTCAAGGCGCCCAGCGCGATGATGATCAAGAGCGGCGCGCCCCAGATCACCAGTTCCAGGCGGGTGGAGTGGTCCCAATCAGGGGTGTAGGTGGCCTCGGTGTTGGACTGGCGGTAGCGCCAGGCGAACAAGAGCGTCAGCGCGATCACCGGGACGATGATCAAGAGCATCAGCACGGTGGAGGCGACGATCAGCTGCGCTTGCTGCGCGGCGATGTCGCCGGAGGGTTTCATCACCACCGTGTCGCAGCCCGAGAGCAACAGCATGCCCAGCGTGGCGCTGGCCGTCAGGAAAAACGGGTACTGTCGGGGCTGAGCGCGGGGCGTAGGATCGTTCGGGCGTGTCGGGACCATGGCAACTTCCGATCGCGCGGGTAAACCACACTTGCGCGGAGTGCCCGAATGTAATTTCTTTGAGCCCCATCAACGATTGGACATTTTGTCCCACCCCATCCAAGCGATTCGATGATGTCCAGCCCTGCAGCAGCCCCCGCCTACGGCGCCATGCCACCCCGCAACACCAGCAGCATCCACGACGCGCCCGGCACGTCCGCGCAGGAACACGAGCGCGTCGCCCCGGGTGACATCGCCGTCGGCGTGGTCATCGGCCGCGCGTCCGAGTACTTCGACTTCTTCGTCTACGGCATCGCCTCGGCGCTGGTCTTCCCGTCGGTGTTCTTCTCCTTCGCCAGCCGGCTGGAAGGCACGCTGTATGCCTTCGTGCTGTTCTCCTTCGCCTTCGTCGTGCGGCCGCTGGGCACGCTGGCGGGCATGGAGATCCAGCGCCGCTTCGGCCGCGGCACCAAGCTGACCGTGGCGATGTTCCTGATGGGCAGCTCCACCGCCGGCATGGCGTTGCTGCCGGGCTATGGCACCTGGGGCTTGATGGCCGTGGCCATGCTGGCGCTGTGCCGCGTGGGCCAGGGCCTGGCGATGGGGGCTTCGTGGGACGGCCTGCCTTCGCTGCTGGCGCTGAACGCCCCGGCGCACCGCCGCGGCTGGTACGCCATGCTGGCGCAGCTGGGCGCGCCGCTGGGCTTCCTGGTGGCGGGCAGCCTGTTCGCCTACCTGTGGGGCAGCCTGGACAGCGCCGATTTCCTCAGCTGGGGCTGGCGCTACCCGTTCTACGCCGCGTTCGCCATCAACGTGGTGGCGCTCTTCGCGCGGCTGCGCCTGGTGGTCACGCACGAGTACGAGCGTGAACTGGACGCGCACGAGCTGGAGCCCTGCAACGCGCGCGAGCTCTTCAGCCGCCAGGGCGACAACATCGTGGTCGGCGCCTTCGCCGCGCTGGCCAGCTTCGCGCTGTTCCACATCGTCACCGTGTTCCCGCTGTCGTGGATCCTGCTGTACTCCGACCAGGTGATCGGCGAGTTCCTGACCGTGCAGGTGGTGGGCGCCCTGCTGGCGGCCGCGGCCATGCCGGTGTCGGGCATGGTGGCCGACCGCATCGGCCGCCGCAGCACGCTGGGCCTGCTGGCGATGCTGATCGGCGTGTTCAGCCTCTTCGCGCCGCTGCTGCTGGACGGCGGCGTGCTGGGCCAGGACCTCTTCATCCTGGTGGGCTTCGTGCTGCTGGGCCTGTCCTACGGCCAGGCGGCGGGCGCGGCCGCGGTGAACTTCCTGCCGAAGTTCCGCTACACCGGCGCGGCGCTGACCTACGACTTCGCGTGGCTGATCGGCGCGGCCTTCGCGCCCCTGGTGGCGCTGGGCCTGTCGTCGCGCTTCGGGCTGGTGGCGGTCTCGGCCTACCTGCTGTCGGGCTGCGTGTGCACGCTGCTGGCGCTGCGCATCAGCCGCACGCTGGGCGCGCGGGATTGAGCGGTCGGCGGGCGGTCTGCCCGCCGGGCGCGCGCTGACGGTCCGTCAGGCCCTAACTTCCGATGAGTGCGGCCCGCCCTGCGGGCCGCGCTGTTTTCTGCCTTCGGTGCTTGCCGTCGGTGCGCGGCTTCAATGCTGCATTCAGCGCGCTTCGCGCTGCAGCGTCGGCCGGTCCAGGTCCAGCGCGTCCAGGTTGATGCGCCGTGCGGGGCCGCCCGGTGCATCGGGCGCCAGCAGCGGCGCGACCGATTCGCCCGCGGCCTTCAGGTCGCCGGCGATCACGCCGCGCAAGGTCCCTGGCTTCCAGTGCGTCTTCGCGAAGGTCTGCACCTGCTCCGGCGTCACCGCCATCACCTCGTCCACCGTGCGGCCCAGTTCCTCCAGCGGCCGGCCCTGCACCAGCTGGGCGATGGCCAGCGACGCCAGGCCGCCGGTGGTCTCCAGCCGCCGCGCAAAGCTGCCGACCAGCGTGGCCTGGCGCGCGGCCAGTTCGTCCGGCGTGGGCGGGGCTTCGGCCAGGCGCAGCATCTCGCTGCGCATCAGCTGCAGCACCTGCGCCGCGGTGGGGTGGTTGGTCTGCGTCTCGGCGTGGGCCATGCCGGCGTGGGGGTGCGTCTCGGCCTGGCTGAAGGCACCGTAGCTCAGGCCGCGCTTGATGCGCACTTCCTGGTTCAAGCGCGCCGAATAGCCGCCGCCCAGCACCGCGTTGGCCACCTGGCCCGCGCGGCGGTCAGGCGCGCCCGTGGGCGGGAAGGGTGCGTCGACCACGACCGCGCTCTGGCCGCTGCCGGGCATGTCGACCAGCAGCAGCGGATCGGGCAGCGGCGCTGGCGCGGCCGGTTCCGGCTGGGGCGGTGCCGCGCCTTTTGGATGCCAGGCCCCGAACAGCTTCTGCGCCAGATCCTTGGCCGGGCCGGCGTCGATGTCGCCCGCCAGCACCAGCACCGTGCGCTCCGGCCGGTACCAGGCGGCGTGGAAGGTGGTGATGTCCTCGCGCGTCAGCCGCGCCAACGAGCCGGGCGAGACCAGCCGGCCATAGGCGGTGTCGCCCCAGAAGACGCGGCGCGCGGCCATCGAGGCCACCTGCGCGGGGTCGCCCAAGGTGACCCGCAGGCCGTCCAGCGACTGGGCGCGGGCGCGCTCGAGTTCGTCGGCGGCCAGCAGCGGCCGCTGCAGCACGTCGGCCATCAGCGCGGCGGCGGCGGCCAGCTTCGGCGTGGTCACCGTCATCGACAGCGTGGTCGAGCGCCAGCCGCTGGCGCTGTCGAGCGACGAGCCCAGCGCCTCCGCCTGGCGCGCCAGTTCGGTGGCCTGCACCACGCGGCCGTTGCGGCGCGCGCCCTTGGCGAGCAGGCCGGCGGTCATCGCGGCGGTGCCGGCGCGCCCGGGCGGGTCCAGCTCGGGGCCGGCGCGCACCAGCAGGCCGATCGAGACGATGGGCGTGCCCGGCCGTGGCGCCAGCACCAGCGTGAGGCCGTTGGGCAGCTGGTGGCGCTCGAAGGCGGGCACCGAGACCTCACGCGGTGGCTGCGCCGGGGGTGGCGCGTCCACCCCGGGTGTCTTGGCGGCTGCGGGCGTGGATGCCGCGCCGGGTGCCGTGGCCGGCGTGGCGCCGGCTGAAGCCGCCGGCGGCGTGGCGGGTGCAGTGCCGGGTGAGGTGCCGGGTGCAGTCCCGGGTGCGGCCACCGGCGCAGCGCCCGATGCGGTGGAAGTTGCCGTCGGCGTCGCAGCTCCAGGCGGGGCGCCGGCTGCCGGGCCATGGACGCTCATCGTCAACGCCAGCACCGCCACGGCGGCTGCCAGGGGAAGAGCCCGTCCGTCCAGGTTCCCGCTTGGGCGCGGGCGCGCGGCCTGTCGCATCGGGCGTGTCATGGCCTCTTCTCCTGCGTGTAGGTGATGGTGACGCGCTTGCGCCGCAGCATGGCCTTCAGCACGCGCTGCACGTCGGCGGCGGTGACGGCCTGCAGGCGGGCCAGTTCGCGGTCGGCGTCGCGCGGGTCGCCGCGCTGCAGCACCGCGCGGCCGATGGCGCCGGCCTGGCCCTGCGGGGTCTGGCGCGACACCAGCGCGGCCGTGAGCAGCTGCGTGCGCACCTTGTCCAGCTCGGCCGGGTGGATGGGGCCATCGGCCAGGCGCCGGATCTCGCGCAGCACGGCGGCTTCCAGGCTCTGCAGCGGCTGCTTGCTGGCGGCGATGGCGTAGGCGGCCAGCATGCCGGCATCGGCATACAGGTCGGCCGAGAAGCCGGCCGCCTGCGCCGCCTGCGCGCGGTAGACCAGCGCCTCGTTCAGCCGCGCCGAATCACCGGCCGACAGCAGCGCCGAGGCCACCTGCAGCGCCGCCGCATCGGCATGCGCGGCCGTCGGCCCCTGCCACAGGATGGCCAGCGCCGGCAGCGGCACCTTGGGGCCCTGCAGCGCCACCCGGCGGTCCTCGGTGCGCTCGGGTTCGGTCACCTGCACCCGCGGAATCGGCGCCTTGGGCGACACCAGCGGCCCGAAATAACGGTCGATCCACGCGTCCAGCTGCGCCGGCTCGAAGTCGCCCGCCACGATCAGCACCGCGTTGTCGGGCCGGTAGTAGGTGTCGTGGAAGCGGCGCACGTCGTCCAGCGTGGCGGCGTTCAGGTCTTCGATGCTGCCGACCACCGGGTGCTTGTACGGGTGCACGCTGAACAGCTGTTGCGGCAGCGCGTTGAAGAGCCGGCCGTAGGGGTCGCTCAGCACCCGCTCGCGCAGCTCTTCCTGCACCACGGCGCGTTCGCTGTCGAGGTTGGCCTGGTCGACGTTGAGGTGGGCCAGGCGCTCGGCTTCGGCCCACAGCAGGCGTTCCAGGTGGTTGGACGGCACCTCGTTCTGGTAGGCCGTCATGTCCTCGGCCGTGAAGGCGTTGTTGTTGCCGCCCACGTCCTCGGTCAGGCGGTCGAACATCTCGTTGGGCATGTGGCGCGTGCTCTTGAACATCATGTGCTCGAAGAGGTGCGCGAAGCCGGAGCGGCCGGGTGGATCGTCCTTGCCGCCGACGCGGTACCAGACCTGCACGCTGACCGTGGCGCTGCCGCGCATCGGCACCGTGACCACGTGCAGGCCGTTGGCCAGGCGGCGTTCGCGCAGGGCCAGCGGGGGCAGGGTGATGGACTTCGGCGCTGGGCCATGCGCTGCGGACGCCGCGTGCGGGGCGGCGCCCGTGGGCGCCGCACGCAAGGCCGCGGGCAGCGGGCCCAGGGTGGCCGCGGCCGCCAGGGCCAGCGAGCGGTGAAGGCATTGGCCCAGCCAGTGGCGGCGGGAAGGTTCCAGGCGCATCCGGAGCATCGGCGAAGAGGAAGGGCCGCATCATCGCCGAAGGGCCGGCCGGCATGGCACGAGGCCCCGCG
>CBIHPZ010000221.1:0-6368 GCA_966211865.1 uncultured Aquabacterium sp. | reverse complement strand
GGCGTTCTGACGGCCGCGCCCGGCCTTTGCCGGGTCAGTCGCAGGCGGCAGGCTCGGTGGAAGGGGCCGCCGGCAGCACCTCGGGCGCTCCGGCATCGGCCTGCTGCAGCACGGCTTCCCAGCCGTGGCGGGGCCGCCAGCCCAGGCCCTGCATCGCGGCGAGCGGCACGTAGACGCGGTCGATCGACGCCGGCAGCGGCCAGCCGCGCCGGTCGAAGGCGGCGGCCAGCGCCGGCACGCGTTCGCGCAGCAGCGCGGGGGCATCGCGCCACAGGCGTTCGCTGTCCTCCCGCGTGAAAGGCGTGGCACCGGAAATGACGAAGCAGCGCCACGGTGGCGGGGCGCCACCGGCCAGCGCCAGCGCGTGGGCGGCGGCCACGTCGCGCACGTCGATGCCGCGGTGCAGGCGGTAGGCCGCCATCAGCGGCGCCGGTTCAGGAAAACAGCGGGACATGCGCAGCACCGTCACCGCGGGACCGCCGCCGCCGGCGGCTTCGCGCAGGGCCTGCTCGGCCGCGAGCTTGCTGCGGTGGTAGACGCTGCGCGGCTGCGGCACCGTGTCTTCGGTGATCCAGGCGGCGCGGCCGAGGGCGGCCGAATCGGCGCCGTAGAGGGCCGTGGTGCTGGTGAAGACGAAGCGGCGCACGCCGGCGGCACGGGCCGCGCGCCACAGCGCCAGCGTGGCCGCGACGTTGACGCGCTGGAATTCCGACTCCGCCACCCGGCCGACGTGTGGCGCGTGCAGCGCGGCGCAGTGCAGCACCGCATCGACGCCGTGCAGTGCGCGGTCGACGAGCCGGGCATCGCCCAGGTCGCCCACCAGGTCCACGCCGGGGCCGGCCACACGGTCCAGGCCCAGCACCTGGTGCTCAGCCTGCAGGCGGGTCCGCAGGGCGCGGCCGACGCGGCCCGCGGCACCGGTGATCAGGAGCTTCATTCGACGGCCTCCGCGCTGCGTCGCAACGCGGGGCGATTGTCACGCCGGCACCCGGCCGCTTCGCTGCGGCCGCCAGCGCCGCCGTGCTCAGCCGCGGCGCATGCGGCGGGCGCTGCCCGCCAGCACCAGCGCCAGGCCGGCCAGCGCCAGGGTGCCGGGTTCCGGCACGCTGGTCGACGGACCGCCCTGCGTGCCTTCGGCGCGCAGCAGCGTGACGGTGGCGGTTTGCAGGATGCTGCCGGTGCCGCTGAACGAGATGTCGTTCATCGTGATGCCCAGCAGGCCGCCGTTGCCGAAGGAAAAGCTCAGCGGGGCCCAGGACACGGAAAAGTCGACCGACACGTCGCCGTTCACCGTACCGGGTTGCGCGACGCCGGTGGCGGACACCGTCTTCACCGCGCCCAGCGGGTTGGTGAACGTGAAGTTGGCGCCCAGGTCCAGGTCATCGGTCTCCTGGCCGCCGACGCTCTCCTCGTTGAAGCTGACGTTGCCGAGGTTGAACGTGAAGCTGTCGTTCACGTTCGTCAGCACGAAGTTCTGCAGCGAGAACAAGGCATTGCTGAAGACGGCATCGAGCTTCGTGCCGCCGTTCTCGTTCGCCTCGGTGCCGAAGCCGGCGCCGACCGAGTAAGTGAAGGTGCTGATCGAGACGGACACCGGCGCGGCGAAGGCCCCGGCGGCCGCACCAGCCAGGGCGGCGGCGGCCAGCGTGCGGCGCACGGAAGAGAAAGTGAAGAGAGAAGAGAACGACGTCATTTCAAGGCTCCTTTCGTCACAAGATGCAACAGATGTGCCTTAAAGATTTTCTCCTGTCACAGCAACGACTTAGCCGCCCTCTTCCCGCCCCGGGCAGGCAACCTGTCAAGAAATCCGACAAATTTGATACACGCCTGGCCCGGCACCCGTTACGGTGAACGCCGCACAGGCCGGGTCCTGGGCACCCGCTTAACATCGCGCCCCATGACTCGACCCGAGGCCATGGGCCTGTTGCTGACCACCGTCGCGCGGCTCATCACCGGCGCGCAGGGCCACTGGAAGGGCTGCCCGCCGAAAGCCGAGCAGCGCATCTACTTCGCCAACCACCAGAGCCACCTGGACTGGGTGCTGATCTGGGCCGCGCTGCCGAAGGACCTGCGCGCGGTGACGCGGCCCATCGCCGCCAAGGACTACTGGACCTCCGGCCGCTTCAAGCACTGGCTGACGCGCGAGGTCTTCAACGCGGTCTACGTCAATCGCCAGCGCACCGACGACCAGGATCCGCTGGAGCCGCTGCAGGAGGCGCTGAAGCGCGGCGACTCGCTGGTGATCTTTCCCGAGGGCACGCGCAGCAACAAGGGCCTGCCGATGCCGTTCAAGAGCGGCCTGTACCACCTGGCCGAGCAGTTCCCCCACGTGCAGCTGATTCCGGCGTGGATCGACAACGTGCAGCGGGTGATGCCCAAGGGCGAGGTGGTGCCGGTGCCCATCCTCTGCACCGTCACCTTCGGCGCGCCGATGCAGCTGCAGCCGGGCGAGGACAAGCGCGTGTTCCTGGAACGGGCGCGCCATGCGGTGGTGGGCCTGCGGCCGGGCGCCGACCGCGACGCGCAGCCTTCCGCACGGAGCGCGGCATGAGGTTCATCGACACGCTGCGCGCCCTGTTCGACCCCGTGCGCCGCCTCGACGGCTCGCAGCAGGTGCAGGTGCTGTTCGTGGTGCTGTTCGGCCTGCTGCTGATGGTCACGGCCTATGCCGCGATGCACACGGTGCGCGAGCAGGACGCGGAAGGCGAAGCGCTGCGCGAACGCTTCCACCGCGAGCTGCGCGCCGTGTGGGTCACCGCGGTGATCTTCTGGCTGGCCTGGGTCTCGGGCACGGTGGGCGCCACCTTGCTGTTCGGCATCGTGTCCTTCCTGGCCTTCCGCGAATACATCACGCTGCTGAAGACCCGCGCCAGCGACCACCGCAGCCTGCTGCTGGCCTTCTTCGTGGTGCTGCCGATGCAGTTCATCCTCGTCGGCTCGGGCGACTTCGGCATGTTCTCGGTCTTCATTCCGGTGTACGTGTTCATCGCCATCCCGGTGGTCAGCGCGCTGGCGGGCGACCCCGAGCGCTTCCTGGAGCGCAACGCCAAGATCCAGTGGGGGATCATGGTGTGCATCTACGGCCTGTCGCATGCGCCGGCGCTGCTGCTGCTGGAGCTGCCGCGGGCGCCGGCCAAGGGCGCCTTCCTGCTGTTCCTGCTGGTGATGGTGGCGGCCACCGCCCAGATCGCGCAGGAAGTGGCCAGCCGCCGCCTGCGCCGCCGCCCGGTGGCGCGGCACATCGACCGGTCGTTCTCGTACCCCGCGCTGGGCGTGGGCGTGCTGGTGGGCGCGGTGGTGGGCGTGGTGCTGGCGTGGACCACGCTTGGGTTCAAGGTGCCGCAGGCGCTGGCCATGTCGATGATCGCCGCCGCCTCGGGCGCCTTCGGCGAATTCGTGATGCGGGCGCTGAAGAAGGACGCCGGCGTGCGGCACTGGGGCAATGCGGCGTCGGTCACCGGCGCGGTGGGCCTGCTGGACCGGGTGGCGCCCATCTGCTTCGCGGCGCCGGTGTTCTTCCACTCGGTGGTCTGGTATTTCCAGCTGAAGCCTTGAGCATGTCCGTCATGCGGGTGCTCGGCATCGACCCCGGCCTGCAGCGCACCGGCTTCGGCGTGATCGAGGTGCAGGGCGCGCAGCTGGGCTACGTGGCCAGCGGCACCATCAGCACCGCCGAAGCCGAGCGCGGCAACCTGCCGGCGCGCCTGAAGCTGATCTTCAGCGGCGTGGACGAGGTCATCCGGCGTTATCAGCCCCAGGCCGCCTCGGTCGAGATCGTGTTCGTCAACGTCAACCCGCAAAGCACCTTGCTGCTGGGCCAGGCGCGCGGCGCCGCGCTGGCCGCGCTGGTGCAGGGCGACATGCCGGTGGCCGAATACACGGCGCTGCAGATGAAGAAGGCCATCGTCGGCCACGGCCTGGCCAGCAAGGCACAGATCCAGGAGATGGTGATGCGCCTGTTGAAGCTGCCCGGCCTGCCCGGCAAGGACGCGGCCGACGCGCTGGGCCTGGCCATCACCCACGCCCACGCCGCGCGCAGCTTCGCGGCACTGGCCCAGGCCACACCGCTGGCACGGCGGGCGCATGCGCAGTACAAGAAGGGCCGCACCTACTGACCCCGCGGGACAGGCGGTCCGAAGACCGCTTGCATTCGCGCCCCGCCCTCAACCCCCGTCCGATCAGCAACACCATGAACGAGTCAGCCGTCCGCACCGAGTGGATCGACATCGCCCCCGGCTTCGCCGGCTACCTGGCCCGGCCGCCCGCCGGCTCGGGCCCCGGCCTGGTGCTGTTCCAGGAGATCTTCGGCGTCAACCCGCACATCCGCGCCGTGGCCGAGCAGTACGCGCTGGACGGCTTCGTGGTGCTGGCGCCCGACATGTTCTGGCGCCAGGCGCCGCGGGTGGAACTGGGCTACGAAGGCGAAGAGCGCCAGCGCGCCGTGGCGCTGATGGGCCAGCAGCAGCCGCAGGACATCGCGGCCGACATCGCCGCTTCCGTCGCAGCGCTGCGCGGGCGTGCCGAGACCGCCGGGCGCAAGACCGGCGCCATCGGCTACTGCATGGGCGGACGCATGGCCTACACCGCGGCCGCGCTGGCCGGGGTGGACGCGGCGGTGGCCTACTACGGCGGCGGCATCCACAAGCAGCTGGAACTGGCGCCGCGGATCGCCTGCCCGATCCAGTTCCACTACGCCGGCCACGACGACCACATCCCGCCCGAGGCGGTGCAAAGCGTGCGCGAGGCGATGGCCGGCCAGCCGGCCGAGGTGCACGTCTACCCGGGCTCGATGCACGGTTTCAACTGCTGGGCCCGTGCGTCGTACCACGCGCCCAGCGCCGCGCTGGCGCATGGGCGCAGCCTGGCATTCCTGGCGGCGAACTTGTTCTAGAAGCGTCTGGGCCCGCCCGTTGGGGAGAGGGCATGCGCCCGGTCCCAGGTCGGTCACGCGGCACCCAGGGCGCCGCGGCACGGGGGCGAACCTGGGTCAGTGAATCAGCGCGCGGATGCCGTCGAACACGCGCTTGAAGATCCAGATGTCGAAGCCGGCCAGCGCCACCACCTTGGTCCAGTGGAACAGCGCCACGGCCCGTTCGCGCGGCACGTGTTCGCCCGAGGCGACGTGCAGCATGTAGAACAGCGCCGACGACGAGGCCAGCACCACGAACAGGATTCCGCAGATCCAGTAGACGACGGTCATGTCGGCCGGGACTCTACAGCAGCACGGCCAGGCGTTCGAGGATCAGCACGGCGAAAAATGCCGCAGCGGCCAGCAGGGTCCACTTCAGCACCACCACGCCGCGCCGGCGCCACACCGGCTGGCTGGTGCCGATGAACATGGCGAAGCACAGCACGCTGGCGACCAGCAGCAGGCCGAAGACGAGGCGGAAGAGCAGCATGTGGTGAAGGCCGAAGCGCTGCCTTGACCAGGCAGGCAGTTACCAGGCCGGCGCCAGCTCGGCAAAGCCGGCGGGCGCCTTCGATTCATCGTCGAAGCTGACGATGTCCCAGGCCGTCGGATCGGCCAGCAGCTGGCGCAGCAGCAGGTTGTTCAGCGCGTGGCCGCTCTTGAAGGCGGTGTAGGCCGCCAGCATCGGCCGGCCGGCGTTGTAAAGGTCGCCGATCGCGTCGAGCATCTTGTGCTTGGCGAACTCGTCGTCGTAGCGCAGGCCTTCGGCATTCAGCACCTTGTAGTCGTCCACCACGATGGCGTTGTCCATGTTGCCGCCCAGGGTCAGCCCGCGGGAGCGCATCACGTCGAAGTCCTTCGTGAAGCCGAAGGTGCGGGCGCGGGCGATGTCGCGCTTGTAGCGGCCCGAGCCCATGTCGAAGGTGGTGCGCTGGCCGGTGGCGTCCACCGCGGGGTGGCCGAAGTCGATCTCGAAGGTGAGCTTGAAGCCGTGGTACGGCTCCAGCCGCGCCCACATCAGCCGGGCGCCCTCGCCCTGGCGCACCTCCACCGGTTTCAGCACGCGCAGGAAGCGCTTCGGCGCGTCCTGCAGCACGATGCCGGCGCTTTGCAGCAGGAACACGAAGCTGGCGGCCGAGCCGTCGAGGATGGGCACCTCGTCGGCGGTGATGTCGATCACCAGGTTGTCGATGCCGAGGCCGCAGCAGGCCGACATCAGGTGCTCGATGGTCTGCACCTTGGGTGCGCCGGGGTCGCCGCCCGCCGAGATGGTGGAGGCCATGCGGGTGTCGCTGACCGAATCGAATCGCACCGGGATCTCCACCGGCTGCGCCAGGTCGACGCGGCGGAAGACGATGCCCGAGTCCGGCGGCGCCGGCTTCAGCGTCAGCTCCACCTTGCTGCCGCTGTGCATGCCGACGCCCACGGCGCGGGTGATGGACTGCAGGGTGCGTTGCTT
>CBIHPZ010000220.1:0-6420 GCA_966211865.1 uncultured Aquabacterium sp. | reverse complement strand
CACTTCGCGGCGCAGCCGGGCCGCGCCTTCCTGCACGTGCTGCGGCGCGGCGACATGGTGGTGACGCACCGCGCCCGCAGCGGCGCACCCCGAAAGCTGAAGCTGGTGGAGCCGACGCTGCTGTTCTACCCGCGCCCGCTGGACCACGAGTTCCACAACGCCCCGGCCGAAGGCAGCGATTTCGTCTGCGCCACGCTCGATTTCGATGGCGGCACCCAGCATCCGCTGGTGCTGGCCCTGCCCGCCGTGCTGGCGCTGCCGGTGCACGCCGTGCAAGGCATCGAGCAGACCCTGGCCCTGCTCTTCAGCGAAACCGAACGCGTGCGCTGCGGCCAGCGCCTGCTGGCGGACCGGCTCTTCGAGGTGCTGCTGCTGCAGATGCTGCGCTGGCTGCTCGATCACCCGGACCAAGGCGGCATCGACGACGGGCTGCTGTGCGGCCTCGCCCACCCCAAGCTGGCGCGCCTGCTCACCGCGCTGCACGAGCGGCCGGGCGAGCCCTGGCCGCTGGAGGCGATGGCGGCTGAGGCCGGCATGTCGCGCAGCGCGTTCGCGGCCGAGTTCAAGGCCACGCTGGGCAGCACGCCGGCCGACTACCTGCTGCGCTGGCGCATGGCCCTGGCGCAAACCCGCCTGCGCAGCGGCGCGGCGGTGAAGACGGTGAGCGATGAACTTGGCTATGCAAGTGCGTCCGCGTTCTCGCGCGCCTTCACGCAGGTGGCCGGTGTCTCGCCGCGCTACTGGTTGAAGTCCCCGTGAGATTCGCGCAACACCCTGCGGCGATGACACATTTCCCGGGACCGTCGCTCGCAGAATGAACCGCTCCCAAGGAACCTGGGGGCCGTTCCCAAGGTTCCTGGCCTTTCGGGGCGGCGGCGGGCCAGTCTCCGCTGCCTGTGGGGTGCACCACCGGGGCTTTCGCGCGGCGTGCTTCAAGGCACGCCGCTTGCGTTCCCCGGCCACTTTCAATCACCGGAGGAACCGTCATGCCCCAGCCCGCCGCGCGGCGCACCTTTTCAGTTCATCCCCTGGCCGCCGCGGCGGCCTTGGCGCTGTGCGTTCCCGGCGCCTTTGCGCAAGAGGCCGCGCCGGCCGAAGCCGGCAAGCTGCAGACGGTCACCGTCACCGCCGAACGCCGCGTCGAGAACATCCGCGACGTGCCGTCCTCGATCTCCACGCTGTCGGGCGAAGCGCTGGACGTGCTCAATTCCAGCGGCCAGGACATCCGCATGCTGGCCGGCCGCGTGCCCAGCCTGAACATCGAATCCTCCTTCGGCCGCGCCTTCCCGCGCTTCTACATCCGCGGCCTGGGCAATGGCGACTTCGACCTCAACGCCTCGCAGCCGGTGTCGCTGGTGTTCGACGAGGTGGTGCAGGAAAACCCGATCCTGAAGGGCTTCCCGATCTTCGACGTCGCGCAGGTGGAAGTGCTGCGCGGCCCGCAGGGCACGCTGTTCGGCCGCAACACCACCGCCGGTGTCGTCAAGTTCGAATCGGTGAAGCCGCTGCTGAAGAAGACCGACGGCTACTTCTCGTTCGGCGCCGGCACCTTCAAGACCATCAATGCCGAAGGTGCCTTCAACATCCCGATGGGCGACACCATGGCCGCGCGCGTCTCGCTGCAAAGCCAGCACCGCGACGACTGGGTGAAGAACACCTACGCCGCCGGCCCCACGAAGGAGATGGAGGGCTACGACGACAACGCCGCGCGGGTGCAGTTCCTGTACCAGCCGTCGAACGACTTCAGCGCGCTCTTCAACGTGCACGGCCGCAAGCTGGACGGCACGGCGCGCGTCTTCCGCGCCAACATCATCAAGAAGGGCACGAACGACCTGGTCGATGGCTTCGACCCCAAGAAGGTCTCGCACGACGGCCGCAACGAACAGGACCTGACCAGCGACGGCGCCAACCTGCGCCTGAAGTTCAACCTGGGCGCGGTGACCTTGCACTCGATCACCGGCTACGAGCATGTCGAGGTCTTCAGCCGCGGCGACATCGACGGCGGCTACGGCGCGGTGTTCCTGCCCAGCTCCGGCCCGGGCCTGATCCCGTTTGATGCCGAATCGGCCGACGGCCTGCCCAAGCACCGCCAGCTGTCGCAGGAATTCCGTGTGGAGTCCAACGCCAGCGGCCCGCTGAAGTGGCAGGGCGGCCTCTACATCTTCGACGAGAAGATCGACATCGACAGCATCAACTACTCGTCGATCGGCGGCGGCGTGCAGAACGGCTACGCCACGCAGCACCAGGAGAACCGCGCCTACGCGGTGTTCGGCTCGGTGAACTTCAAGGCCACCGACAAGCTGGAACTGCGCGGCGGCCTGCGCTACACCCGCGACAAGAAGGACTTCTACGCCGACCGCCTGCAGGCGCCGCCCTTCAGCCCCACCTTCCTGGGCCGGCTGGGCGTGTCGACCAAAGCGTCCAATGTGAGCGGCGACCTGAGCGCCACCTACGCCCTGGACAAGACGGTGAACCTGTACGGCCGCGTCGCCACCGGCTTCCGCGCGCCGTCCATCCAGGGCCGGCTGCTGTTCGGCGACAGCCTGTCGGTGGCGAATTCCGAGAAGGTCACGTCCTACGAAGCCGGCGTGAAGGGCGACCTGCTGGATGGCCGCGCCCGCATCTCGGCCGGCGTCTTCCACTACACCATCAAGGACCAGCAGCTCACCGCGGTGGGCGGCCAGGCCAACTTCAACCAGCTGGTGAATGCCGACAAGACCATCGGCAAGGGCTTCGAGGTGGACTTCCGCGCCTACGTGACCGACGCGCTGCTGGTGGGCCTGAACGCCAGCTACAACGACACCCGCATCAAGGACCCCAACCTCTTCGTGCAGCCCTGCGGCGGTGGCTGCACGGTGCTGGACCCGGCGGGGCCGAAGGCGGGCACGGTGTCCATCAACGGCAACCCGCTGCCGCAGGCGCCGAAGACCGTGGTCAACGTCAATGCGCGTTATTCGATCCCGACCAAGGACGGCGAGTGGTACGTGTACACCGACTGGTCGTACCGCTCGAAGATCAACTTCTTCCTCTACGAGTCGACCGAGTTCACCGGCAAGGCGCTGACCGAGGGCGGCCTGCGCATCGGCTACATCTGGGGCAACGGCAAGTACGAGGCGGCGGTGTTCGGCCGCAACATCACGAACCAGGTGCGTGCCGTGGGCGGCATCGACTTCAACAACCTGACCGGCTTCATCAACGACCCGCGCACCTACGGCGCGCAGTTCAAGATGACGTTCTGACGGTGGCGACGGCGGCGGGTGGACGCCCCGATCGGGTGTTATGCACCCGCCCGGCCGCCGCTGAAGTTCAGGTCGGCTGCGCCTTCCGCCCCGAACGGCGCAGCAGCAGCGACTGGATCCAGTCGGAGGAGATCGTCGTCTGCGGCGCGCGGCGCGACTGGTGCCGCAGCCCGATCGCGACGCGGCCGGTCCAGTAGATCTGGCGGCCGCTGCCGGGCAGCGAGATCCAGCCGGGAGTGGCCGATGGCGGCACGAGTGCGTAGTCGGCGTCGAGCAGCGGAGGCAGCGCCGTCGTGTTGCCGGTCGCTGGCGAGATGTTGGCCATGGAAGCGCCCCTTGAAAGTTGATGCTTTCAGGCTAAGGCCCGGTTCCCGGCGAAACAAGCCAGCGAATGCGGGTCGCGTCCCCATCCGACAGGAGGCGCGCGTGATCTCCTACGCAACATCGCGTAACGGATGAGGCCGGACCGCGCCGGCGTTGCGCTTTGGCAACCCCCGCGCTACTTGCAGATCGGCAACACCGCCGGCTGCAGCACCCCCGCCTTGCAGGCCCAGCGCACGCTGCCGGTGGTCGGGCCGACGCTGTCGACGTGCGCGATCACCTGGTTGTTCGGCACGGTGGTCTCCTCGCCGGCGTCCGGCGTGCAGGTGACGCCGCCCACCGTCCACGATTTCGGCGCCTCGCAATCGAGCGAGCGCACGATCGTCGTGCCGTTCGCGTCGGTGGTGACCTGCAGGCGGTCGAGCACGCCGTCGTAGCCGGTGCCATCGGCGCGGAAAGGCGTGCTGAAGGGGTTGAAGCTGTCCGGCGCAATGCCCTGGTTCACGAGGATGGGCCGCACCACCGCGTCGTTGCGCAGCGCGGCCAGCATGTCGGCCAGCCTGGCCTGGTTGTCCTGCACCAGCTGCGGCGTCAGCCCGCCGGCACCGGCAAAGCCCAATGCACGGCCCAGGTCGGACGCGATCTTGTCGGTGAGCCCGGTGACGGCGATGAACACGTAGCCGTTGGTCTTCAGCGGCTGGGTGCTGATCGAGCGGCGCACCACGCCGTCGCGCCGCGTCACGCTGACCAGCAGCGGCGGCACGAAGCCGGTCAGCTTGACGCGGAAGTAGCCCACGTTGTCGGTGGTGGCCGTGGCGACGTGGCCGAAGCGGTCGCGCACCTTCACCAGCCCGCCGACGATGGGCGCGCCATCGCCGGCCGTGCCGTCGCCCGAAGCGCCGCCGTCCGTCGCGCCGCCGTCCGCGCCGAAGCTGTCCAGCATGCGGGCCACGTCGACGCAGGCGGGGGTCTCGTTCAGTTCCAGGCCGGCATTGGTGCAGCGGTAGGTGGCCTGGCCGGTGGGTTGGCCGTCGAGGTCGTTGACCGTGAACACGCCGCCCATGCCGATCTGCGCCGGCACCGAGCTGGCGCTGCAGTTCAGGCCCGAGGCGGACCAGCTGAGCGTGGTGGGACGGCACACCACCGCCGGCGCGGCATCGCAGACGGGCGTGGCGGTGGCCGTGAGCGTGCCGTCGGTGCAGCGGTAGGTGGCGTTGCCCACGGTGCTGGTGGAGGCCTGGAAGGTGTGGCTGGCGCCGGAGGCCACCTGCGTCGGCTCGCCGCTGTTGGCGCTGCAGCTGTTGCCGTTGGCCGTCCAGGTGAGGCCCGAGGTGTTGCAGGCCACCGCATCGGCCGGCTCGCACTGCGGCGTGCCCTTGGGCGCCATCACGCCGTCGGTGCAGGTGTAGCTGGCGCTGCCGCGGGTGGGGCCGGATGAATCGAGGTAGGACACGGTGGTGCCGGAGGCCACCTGGGCCGCCTGGTCGGCGTTCGGCGTGCAGGTGCTGCCGTTCGCGGACCACGAGGCCACGGCATTGCAGGGCCGGGGCTCGGCGCACTGCTCGGGATGCACCACGCAGGTGAAGGTCCCCAGCGTGCCGACGTAGGCCAGCCCGCCGCCGCTGACCGGGCCCTGCACGTACACCTCGTCGCCCGCCACCGCCACGTGGTTCTGCGTGCTGCCGTAGAAGCGGTAGGTGTACGGCCCTAACGTCCGATTGGACTGGTGCGAGGGGAAGTATTGCGGGTAGGCCTGCTCGGCCCAGTCGAACAGCTCGGTGGCGGTGAGCACCGCCGGCAAGGCCGCGGCCAGCGGCGTGCGGCGGGCGGCAGGCGCCAGCTGGGCGTCGAAGCCGCTGAAGCTGCGGCGGCAATCGGCGCCGACGCGGCGGTGGGTCAGCAGCCCATCGCCCGAGGATGGCCGCTCACATTGAATGCCATCGAGCTGCGCACTGGCGGGCATCTCGAGCCTGCTGCTGCGCGCGACGCCCGCGGCGCTGGCCGACGTGTTGGTGGAGTCGCGCCCGCCGCCGCAGGCGCCGAGCACCAGCAGGGCGGCAGCGAGCCAGCGGAACGGGTGTGCCATGGGGAGTCCTTCGTGTCGGCGCAATGCCCAGGGGCCTGGGCGTTGCCGGGGCAGGCCTTGTCAGGCCCTCACAGCTTCACCGGCCCGTCGGTCGACGGCAGCGCCGCCGCGGCGCGCGCCTGTTCCTGGCGCGTGCGGTCGGTGTAGTTGTCGGCGCGCGCCAGCTGTTCGCGGATCATCGCGTTGTTCTGTCCCATCACGTCGATGGCCTTGGCACGGAAGTTGTCCATCGCGTCCATGGCCTGGAAGGTCTGGTCGAACATCTCCTTCATCTTCTCGATGCCCAGCATCGGGTTCTGCGCGAACTGGGTGGTCTGGTCCACGTGCTGGTTCAAGGCGCGGCCGGTCTCGCTGATCAGGTTGCCGATGGTGGCGTTGACGCCCTGCAGCATCTCCATCACGCGGATCTGGTTGCCGGTGGCGCGGGCCACGGTCTGGGCCACGGCCAAGGCGCTCATGCCGGTGGTGGCGACGCGGGTGCAGCCGTTCATCATCTCGCGGCCGGTCTTCTTCAGCACGTCCAGCGCCAGGTAGCCGTTCACGCACACCGCCTGCTGGGTCTGGATGTCCTGCAGGTTCTGGCGGGCGTAGAACAGCACCTCCTGCCGCAGGGCCTGCGCCCGCTGCGGGTCGCTGTGCTCCAGCGACTTCACCTTCTCTTCGAGCTTGGCGTCCAGCGTGGTCGCGAAGCGCGCGGCGGCGGCCAGCTTCTGCATCGCTTCCCACAGCTTGGCGCGCGTGGCCTCGATGTCGACCACGTCCTTCTGCATGTCG
>CBIHPZ010000219.1:0-6426 GCA_966211865.1 uncultured Aquabacterium sp. | reverse complement strand
CGCGTTCCAGCTTCTCCAGCATCTCGGCGGACCAGCCCAGCCGTTCGCCCTCGTCAGCCAGGGCCGCGTAGGTCGACAGCGTGGGCACCAGGTAGGCGCCATGCGTCTTCATCACGCGCGCCGTGGCCTCATCGATCAGGTTGCCGTGCTCGATCGAACGCACACCGGCCTGCACCGCGCGGGTGACGGCGCGCGGCGAGTACGCGTGCGCCATCGCGTACAGGTTCGCAGCCTCGGCTTCCTCGCAGGCGGCGCGCAATTCCTCGATGGAGAACTGCGTGCCCTCCAGCGGATCGGTCGGGCTGGAGATACCGCCGCCGGCCATGATCTTGATCTGGTTGGCACCGTTGCGCACCTGCTCGCGCACCGCTCGGCGAACTTCACCCACGCCGTCGGCAATGGCACCGATGAGGCCCAGGCCGGCGCAGGAGCAGAACATCTCGCGGGTGCGCACGCCCTTCGGCCGCATGTCCGCGTGGCCGCCGGTCTGCGACACCGGAAAGCCGGCGATGGACAGGCGCGGCCCTTCGAAAAGCCCGCGCTGCACCGCTTCCTGCAGGCCGAAGTCCGCGCCGGCGGCGTCACGCACTGAGGTGAAGCCCCGGTGCAGCATGGCCCGCATGATCTGGCTGCTCTGCGCCACCAGCAGCGAAGGCGCCTGAAGGCCCAGCCCGACCAAGTCGTGCGATGCCGCGACAACGTGCACGTGCGCATCGATGAGCCCCGGCAGAACGACACGTCCGCCGGCATCGATGACCCGCGCATCGTCGACGCGCTGGCCGTCCACCACGATGTCCGCGATCCGATCGCCTTCGACGACGATCGTCGACAGCGGCCCGACGATGCCCCTGGCCGAATCGAACGGCCGCGCCTGGACGATGGCCTGCCGCATCGCCGCCCGCCCCATCAGCCCAACTGCAGCCGGCGCCGCGCTTCCTCGTATTCGCGCTTCAGCCGCGCCACCAGCTCGCGCGCCGGCAACACCGCGTCCACCGCGCCGATGCCCTGACCGCAGCCCCAGATGTCCTTCCAGGCCTTCTTAGCGCTGATCTCGCCGTCCGCTCCGGCGCCGAAGCTCATCTTGCTGGGGTCGCTGACCGGCAGGTTGTCGGGGTCCAGCCCCGCGTTGACGATGGAGCCGCGCAGGTAGTTGCCGTGCACGCCGGTGAAGAGGTTGCTGTAGACGATGTCGTCGCTGGTCGACTCGACGATCATCTGCTTGTAGCCCTCGGTCGCGCGCGCTTCCTCGGTGGCGATGAAGGCCGAGCCGATGTAGGCGAAATCGGCCCCCATGGCCTGCGCCGCCAGCACCGCGCCACCGGTGGCGATGCTGCCCGACAAAGCGAGCGGCCCGTCGAACCACTGCCGGATTTCCTGCACCAGCGCGAACGGGCTGCGCGTGCCGGCATGGCCGCCCGCGCCGGCGGCCACGGCGATCAGGCCATCCGCGCCCTTCTCGATCGCCTTCTTCGCGAACTTGTTGTTGATGATGTCGTGCAGCACCACGCCGCCCCACGAGTGCACGGCATCGTTGATGTCTGTGCGGGCGCCCAGGCTGGTGATCACGATCGGCACCTTGTACTTGGCGCACACCTGCATGTCGTGCTCGAGCCGCTCGTTGGTCTTGTGCACGATCTGGTTGATCGCAAAAGGAGCGGCCTTCTGCTCAGGGTGGTCGCGGTCCCAGGCCGCCAGCGTCTCGGTGATCTCGGCCAGCCACTCATCCACCATCGACGCCGGCCGTGCGTTCAGCGCCGGCATCGAGCCGACGATGCCGGCCTTGCACTGCTCGATCACGAGCTTGGGATTGCTGACGATAAAGAGCGGCGAGCCGATGATGGGCAGCGGCAGCTTGGCAAGCACGGGAGGCAGGGCCATGGCTTCTCTCGAGAGTCGATGGGGTTGCTGATGGTGGCCGGGGTCAGAAGGCCTCGACTGCCATCTCGGTGACACCCGGCGCCCCTTCGACGATGCTGTCGCGCAGGCCGGGTATCTTGCTGAGGATGTGGTCCGCATAGAAGCGCGCCGTGGTGATCTTCGAGCGCATGAACTCGGCGTCCACCCCTTCGGCCAGCCGCTGCTCGGCCACCAGCAGCGCGCGGGCCATCTGCCATCCCGCCACCAGGTTGCCGGCCAGCAGCAGGTATGGCACGCTGCCAGCGAACACCGCGTTCGGGCTGGCCTTGGTCTGGCCGGCCACGAAGCCGACCACGTCCAGGAAGGCCTGGCGCGCGGCCGCGAGGCGGCGCTGCATCGCCACGGCATGAGCCGTACCGCTGGCCGCCAACTGGCCTTCAGTGGCTTCGATCTGCGCCGCTATGGCACGCGCCACGCCACCGCCGTCACGCGCAGTCTTGCGGCCGATCAGGTCGTTGGCCTGGATGGCCGTGGTGCCTTCGTAGATCGTCAGGATCTTCGCGTCACGGTAATGCTGCGCGGCGCCGGTCTCCTCGATGAAGCCCATGCCGCCGTGCACCTGCACGCCCAGCGAGGCGACTTCCAGGCTCATCTCCGTCGAGAAGCCCTTCACCAGCGGCACCATGAACTCGTAGAAGGCCTGGTTCTGCTTGCGCACCTCGGCGTCAGGATGCGCATGCGCGGCATCGAAGGCTGCGGCCGCCACCAGCGCCATCGCACGGCAACCTTCGACGTGCGCGCGCATCGTCATCAGCATGCGCTTCACGTCGGGGTGGTGGATGATGGCGGCGGCACCTGGGGTGGAGCCATCGACCGGGCGGCTCTGCACCCGGTCGCGCGCATAGGCCACGGCCTGCTGGTAGGCCCGCTCCGCCACCGCGATGCCCTGCACGCCCACACCAAAGCGCGCGGCGTTCATCATCACGAACATGTACTCCAGGCCGCGGTTCTCCTGGCCGATCAGGTACCCCACCGCGCCGCCGTGGTCGCCGTACTGCAGCACCGCCGTGGGACTGGCCTTGATGCCCATCTTGTGCTCGATGGAGACGCAGTGCACGTCGTTGCGCTCGCCCAGCGTGCCGTCCGCCTTCAGCAGGTACTTGGGCACCACGAAGAGCGAGATGCCCTTCACGCCCTCGGGCGCGCCTGCCACGCGAGCCAGCACCAGGTGCACGATGTTCTCGGCCAGGTCGTGCTCGCCGTAAGTGATGAAGATCTTGGTGCCGAAGATGCGGTAGGTGCCATCGGCCTGCGGCTCGGCGCGGGTGCGCACCAGCGACAGGTCCGAACCGGCCTGCGGCTCGGTCAGGTTCATCGAACCCGTCCAGCTGCCGTCGACCATCTTCGGGATGTAGGTGGCCTGCTGCTCGTCACTGCCGGCGGTCAGCAGCGCCTCGATCGCGCCGTCGGTCAAGAGGGGACACAGCGCGAAACTGAGGTTGGCGCTGTTGACCATCTCGCTGCAGGCCGCGTGGATCAGCTTGGGCAGGCCCTGCCCGCCCAGTGCCACCGGGTGCTGCAGGCCCTGCCAGCCGCCTTCGGCGAACTGGCGGAAAGCCTGCTTGAAGCCGGGCGTCGTGCGCACTTCGCCATTGGCAAAGCTCGACGGGTTCACGTCCCCTTCACGGTTCAGCGGAGCGATCACATCTTCGTTCAGCTTGGCGCATTCCTCGAGCACCGCGGCGGCGGTGTCGTAGCCCGCTTCCTCGAAGCCGGGCAGCTGCGCCACTGCGTCGATGCCCGCCAGTTCCTTCATGACGAACAGCATGTCCTTGACGGGGGCTCGGTAGCTCATGGTCTGTCTCCGCTGATTCCGCTGAAAAAAAGGGCGCCAACTCAGGCGCCCTGTGGGTCATCGCCGCTCAGAGCGACTTGACCAGCTCCGGCACCGCCGTGAAGAGGTCGGCTTCCAGGCCGTAGTCGGCCACACTGAAGATCGGCGCCTCGGGGTCCTTGTTGATCGCGACGATCACCTTCGAATCCTTCATGCCCGCCAAGTGCTGGATCGCGCCGCTGATGCCGGCCGCGATGTACAGCTGCGGCGCGACGATCTTGCCGGTCTGTCCCACCTGCCAGTCGTTCGGCGCATAACCCGCATCGACAGCGGCCCGGCTGGCGCCGAGCGCCGCGCCCAGCTTGTCCGCCAGCGGCGTCAGCACCTCGTTGAACTTCTCGCTGGAGCCCATCGCGCGGCCGCCGCTGACGATGATCTTCGCGGCGGTCAGTTCGGGCCGGTCGCTCTTCGTCACTTCGCGTCCGGCGAAGCTGCTCTTGCCGCTGTCGGCCACGGCCGCGATCGATTCCACCGCGGCGCCGCCGCCGGTCGCCGCCGCAGCATCAAAGCCGGTCGTGCGCACGGTGATCACCTTCGTCGCATCGGTGCTCTGCACCGTGGCGATGGCGTTGCCCGCGTAGATGGGGCGCTCGAAGGTGTCGGCGCTGACGACCTTGGTGATGTCGCTCAGCTGTGCCACGTCCAGCTTGGCCGCCACGCGCGGCGCCACGTTCTTGCCGCTGGCGGTGGCCGGGAACAGGATGTGGCTGTAGTTCGACGCGATGGCCAGCACCTGCGCGGCCACGTTCTCCGCCAGGCCTTCGGCCAGGCTCGGACCGTCGGCGTGCAGCACCTTCGCAACGCCGGCGACCTGCGCCGCCGCTTGTGCCGCCGCGCCGGCGTTGTGGCCGGCCACCAGCACGTGCACGTCCCCACCGCAGGCAGCGGCAGCCGTCACCGTGTTCAGCGTCGCGCCCTTGAGGGTGCCGTGGTCGTGTTCGGCAATAACCAGTGCAGCCATTTTCAGATCACCTTCGCTTCGTTCTTCAGCTTGGCCACCAAGGTGGCCACGTCCGGCACCTTCACGCCCGCGCCGCGCTTCGGCGGCTCGCTGACCTTCAGGGTCTTGATGCGCGGGGCGACGTCGACGCCCAGGTCCGCCGGCTTCACCGTTTCCAGCGGCTTCTTCTTCGCCTTCATGATGTTCGGCAGCGTCACGTAGCGCGGCTCGTTCAGGCGCAGGTCGGTGGTGATGACGGCCGGCGTGTTCAGCGACAGCGTCTCCAGGCCGCCATCGACTTCACGCGTTACCTTCACCTGGCCGCCGGTCACTTCCACCTTGCTGGCAAACGTCGCTTGCGGCAGGTCCGCCAGCGCGGCCAGCATCTGGCCGGTCTGGTTGCAATCGTCGTCGATCGCCTGCTTGCCCAGGATCACCAGGCCGGGCTGTTCCTTGTCGACCAGCGCCTTCAGCAGCTTGGCCACGGCCAGCGGCTGCAGTTCCAGGTCAGCGGGCGTCTCGACCAGGATGGCGCGGTCGGCGCCGATGGCCATCGCGGTGCGCAAGGTCTCCTGGCACTGCGTGACGCCGCAGGAAACGGCGATCACCTCGGTGACAGCGCCCTTTTCCTTCAGCCGCACCGCCTCTTCGACGGCGATCTCGTCGAAGGGGTTCATGCTCATCTTGACGTTGGCGATGTCGACCCCCGTGCCGTCGGACTTCACGCGAACTTTCACGTTGTAGTCGACGACGCGCTTGACGGGCACCAGTACCTTCATGTCGCGTGACTCCTGAGGTTGAATTGACGTTAACGTAAACCGAAAGAATTCTAGCCCGCGGACCTGGCTGTCCAACCGCAAAATCGAACGATCGTTCTATTTTGAACGCACCGGCCCATCAGCGTCTGTCATCCGGGTGACCGAAACGAGCGCTTCTGCGGCACCCCGCTAGACTGCCCGCCGATGATTCCAGGCATGCAGGCAACGCCGCTGATCGGCGTGTTCGACTCCGGTTGCGGAGGCTTGTCCATCCTGCGCGCACTGCGGCGGGACTTGGGGGGAATCCCCATGCGCTACCTTGCCGACAGCCGGCACCTGCCCTATGGCGAAAAGACGAACGCCTGGCTGGAGGCGCGCATGCAACGGATGACGCAGGTGTTGCTGGACGGCGGCGCCACGCTGATCCTCATCGCGTGCAACACCGCCACCACACACACCATCGCCGCGCTGCGAGCGCGCTGGCCGCAGGTGCCCTTCGTCGGTGTCGAGCCCGGCATCAAACCCGCCGTGGCGGGCAGCCAGTCAAAGCGCATCGCGGTGTTGGCCACCAGCGCCACGCTGGCCAGCGCCCGACTGGAGGAACTGATCCGCCAGCACGGCGGCGGCGCGAGCATCCTGCGCCAGCCCTGCCCGGGACTCGCGGACGCGATCGATCGTGGCGACGACGACGCGATCGACGCCAGGCTCGATGAAGCGTGCGCGGCCCTGCGCCACGCCCACGTGGACACGGTGGTTCTGGGCTGCACGCATTACCCGCTGGTCGCTGATCGTGTCGCAGCGCGATTGGGCGCTGCCGTCACCTTGATCGACACCGCCGATGCGGTGAGCCGGCGCGTCGGCAGCCTGCTGCCGGCGCATGGCGCACAAGGCAACGACGGGCCGGCTTCGATCGACTTGCTCGCGACCGGGGAACCCGAAGTGCTGACGAGGGCCGCACGGCGCTGGATCGACCCGGC
>CBIHPZ010000218.1:0-6428 GCA_966211865.1 uncultured Aquabacterium sp. | reverse complement strand
TCGCTGGCGACGCTGCCGATGACCGGCGTGCGGCCCATGCCGCCGCCCACCAGCACCTTGAAGCCCACCTCGCCGGCGTCGTTCTTCAAGAGCTGCAGGCCGATGTCGTGCCAGGCGATGGCGGCGCGGTCTTCCTTGGCGCCCGAGACGGCGATCTTGAACTTGCGCGGCAGGAAGGCGAATTCAGGGTGCAGCGTGCTCCACTGGCGCAGGATCTCGCAGTAGGGGCGGGCGTCGATGAGCTCGTCGGCCGCGATGCCGACCAGTGCGTCGCTGGTGATGTTGCGGATGCAGTTGCCGCTGGTCTGGATGCCGTGCATGTCCACGTCGGCCAGGCGGTCCATCACGTCGGCGGCCTTGGGCAGCGGGATCCAGTTGAACTGCAGGTTCTGGCGCGTGGTGAAGTGGCCGTAGCCGCGGTCGTATTCGCGCGCGATGACGGCCAATTGACGCAGCTGCTTGGCACTGAGCTCGCCGTAGGGCACGGCGATGCGCAGCATCGGGGCATGGCGCTGGACGTACCAGCCGTTCTGCAGGCGCAGCGGGCGGAATTCATCGTCGCCCAGCTCGCCGCTCAGGTTGCGTTCGAGCTGGTCGCGGAATTGCGCGGCGCGGGCGCGCACGAACTGGCGGTCGAAATCGGTGTAGGCGTACATCGCGGTTCTCTCGTGTTCTGTGTTGCGTGGGTCAGCGGATGACCTTGAGGCCGGCGGTGACCAGCGAGATGCACAGCATCACGCGCACCAGGCCGTCCGGCATTTTCTTGGTGAGCTGCGCGCCGAGCCAGATGCCCGGCAGCGAGCCGATCAGCAGCGCGCCGAGCAGGCCCCAGTTGACGTGGCCCAGCGTGGCGTGGCCGATGCCGGCCACCAGCGTGAGCGGCACGGCGTGGGCGATGTCGGTGCCGACCAGGCGCTGCGCCGGCAGGCGCGGGTAGAGCAGCAGGATCAGCGTGGCGCCCAGGGCGCCCGCACCGATGGAGCTCAGCGACACCAGCACGCCCAGCAACACGCCGGCGGCCACGGTGAGCGCGTTCTTGCGCGATTCCGGCAGCCAGCGCTCCAGGCGCAGGCCCACGGCCTGCCAGGCGGAGCGGTAGGCGATGGTGACGGCGGTGAGCAGCAGCGCGATGCCCAGCGAGAACGTGAGCGCGCTGGCCCAGCCCTTGGTGATGCCGGTGAGGTGCATGGCGGCCACGGTGGCCAGCGACGCGGGGATGCTGCCGGCCAGCATCAGGCCGGTGATGCGGTAGTCGACGTGGCCGTGGCGGTGGTGCGCCCAGGCGCCGCCAGACTTGGTGACGGCGGCGAACCAGAGGTCGGTGCCGATGGCCACGGCCGGGTTCAGCTTGAAGACGCCGATCAACAGCGGGGTCATCAGCGACCCGCCGCCCACACCGGTCATGCCGACGATGGCGCCGATGCCGAAACCGCTGACGATGGCCAACCAATCCACGCGAGATCCTGACTTGAAGGGAGGAGGGCGGGTTAGCCCTGAGGGCGCAACTGTAGAAAACGTCTTTATAGATGAGAACTACAAATAAGTTCTCTGTACATGCCTAGCGGGAATATGGGGCGCCGACCCGCCCCGGGTTCCTAGAATTCGCCCCGATGAACCGACGCCGCTCCCTTCACGCCGCCGCCGCGGCGGCCTTCCTGGCGCTGGCCGGCTGCCAGACTGCGCCGGTGCCGCCCCCGCCGGCGCCCGCGCCACCGAAGCCGCCAGCGCGCCCGCCGCGCATCGGCCTGGCGCTGGGCGGCGGCGCCGCCCGCGGCTTTGCGCACATCGGCGTGATCCAGGTGCTGGAAGAGGCCGGCATCCGTCCGGACCTGGTGGTCGGCACCTCGGCCGGCAGCCTGGTGGCAGCGCTGTACGCCTCGGGCAAGAACGGCGCCGAGCTGGGCCGCCTGGCGTTGGCGATGGACGAGTCGGCGATCACCGACTGGGCGTTTCCCGGCCGCGGCCTGATCCGCGGCGAGGGGCTCGCGCGCTACGTGCGCGACAACACCGGCGGCCGCACGATCGAGCAGCTGCCGATGCCGCTGGGCATCGTCGCGACCGACCTCGACAGCGGCGAAGGCACGCTGTTCCAGCGCGGCGACCTGGGCACGGCCGTGCGCGCCTCCAGCGCCGTGCCGGCGGTCTTCCAGCCGGTGCGCATCGGCAGCCGCGAGTACGTGGACGGCGGGCTGGTGTCGCCGGTGCCGGTGCGCTTCGCGCGGCAGATGGGGGCGGAGCTGGTGATCGCCGTGGACATCTCGACGACACCCGACGGCAACCCCACCGGCGACATGATGCGGCTGCTGCTCCAGACCTTCGCGATCATGGGGCGCAGCATCAACCGCTTCGAGCTGAAGGAAGCCGACGTCGTCCTGCGGCCGAAGCTGCGCGGCCAGTCCAGCGCCGACTTCACGCTGCGCCGCCAGACCATCGACGCCGGTCGCGAGGCCGCGACCGCCGCGCTGGCGCAGCTGCGCGAGCGCCTGGCCGCGGCGCACCTCTGAAGTGCTGTCCACAAAAGAAAAAGCCCGCGGGCCGAAGCCTGCGGGCTGAAGGTACCTTGAAAGGGGGTTTCGAGAGGTACCGAGGAGACAACCTTTCACCCTGGCCGCAGCGCGAACGCCACGACCGGGGGGTGTGACGCGATGCCGGCGGATTGGTTCCGCGGCGGCTTCACGTCACGCCAGGATTCACGCCGCGCGCTTGGCCGGCTTGACGGCGGCTTGCGAGGCCTTGACGGCCGTGTTGGTCACGGCGTTGAAGTTGGCTTCGGCGATGTCAGCGGCTTGCTTGGCAGCCTTGTGCACCGACTCGTAGGCGTTGTTGGCGGCGGTGATGGCCGACTTGACCAGGGTCACGGCGTTTTCGGTGCCGGCCGGGGCGTTCTTGACGGCGCTGTCGACGGCCGACATGAACTTGGCCTGGATGTCAGCGAACTGGGTCTCGGCGGTCTTGGTGACTTCGGCGCTGGTGGAAGCGGCGATGTCGTACAGGTGGCGGCTGTAGGCGGCGGCCTTCTCGGCCGAGGGCTGCAGCAGGCTGGCTTGCAGGGCGAGCAGCTCTTGCGCGTCCTTGACGGCCAGCAGGGCCTGGGTGTTCTCGGCGGCTTCGCCCAGGGCGGTCTTGGCCACTTGCAGGTTCAGCTCGACCAGCTTTTCGACGCCTTCGAAGGCCTTGTTCGTCAGGCCGAACAGGGTTTCGATGTTGGCCTTGTTGGCGGCGACGATCTGCTCGGGGGTCAGGAAGGACATGTGCAAACTCCGGTGGGGATGAATCTGGGATCAACGATGTTGCACTGCAACATGGACCGAAGTATAGGCAGCGACCACCGCATTGCAAGCGGTTTTTGGTGCACCGCAGCAAAAGTAGGGACAAAGGCCTAGACGCCAGGGAAAGCCCGCTGGCGGGTACTTCTCGTCACACAGGCGAAACGATGCAAGTCTTCAGCAACGACCGCTTCTCCATCGCCCTGCCGGCGGGCCACCGCTTCCCGATGCCGAAGTACCGGCTGCTGCGCGAGCGGGTGCAGGCAGAGCTGCCGGGCCTGCGCCTGCAGGAGGCCGATCCGGCGACCGACGGCGAGCTGGCGCTGGCGCACACGCCGGACTACGTGACGGCGGTGGCCGAGGGCACGCTGTCCGCCGCCGCGCAGCGCGAGATCGGCTTCCCGTGGTCCGAGCGCATGGTCGAACGCTCGCGCCGGTCTGTCGGCGCCACCATCGCAGCCGCCCGCGCGGCGCTGGCCGAAGGGGTCAGTGCCCAGCTCGCCGGTGGCACGCACCACGCCAGCGCGGACAAGGGCTCGGGCTACTGCGTGTTCAACGACGTCGCCGTCGCGGCGCGGCTGATGCAGGCGGAGTGGCACCGCCGCTACCGGCGCCTGCTGCGGGTGTGGGTGATCGACCTGGACGTGCACCAGGGCAACGGCACGGCGGCGATCTTCCGCGACGACCCCACGGTGTTCACGCTGTCCTTGCACGGCGCAAAGAACTTCCCGTTCCGCAAGGAGCCCGGCGACCTGGACGTGGAGCTGCCGGACGGTTGCGGCGATGCCGAATACCTGGCCGCGCTGGATGCTGCGCTTGTCGAGGCCTGGCGGCGCCAGGCGGCAGAGCCGCCCGGCCTGGCCTTCTACCTCGCCGGTGCCGATCCGCACGAAGGCGACCGCCTCGGCCGCCTGGCGCTGACCGCAGCGGGGTTGCTGGAACGCGACCGCCGCGTCTTCCAGCACCTGGCCGCGCACCACGTGCCGGTGGCGGTGACGATGGCCGGCGGCTATGGGCACGACATCGGCGTGACCGTCGGCATCCAGCTCGACACCGTGCGCGCGGCCCGGGCGGCCTGGCAGGCCTGGCCTGGCAATGCGGTGACAGCGCCCGCCGCGCCGCGCGGGAACAATGGCGCCGGATGAGCACCCGCCCCCAGCCCGAGCCGCGCGAGGCCTTCCGCCACCACAGCCAGATCAGCACCCGCTGGATGGACAACGACGTCTACGGCCACGTCAACAACGTCCAGTACTACAGCTTCTTCGACACGGTGGTGAACCGCTACCTGATCGAGGCCGGCGCGCTGGACATCCACGCCGGCGCGGTGATCGGGCTGGTCATCGAGACCCACTGCAACTACTTTGCGCCGCTGGCCTTTCCGCAGCCGGTGGACGCCGGCTTGCGGGTGGCGCACGTCGGCACGTCCAGCGTGCGCTACGAGGTGGGGCTGTTTGCGCCGGGCGAGCCGCTGGCGGCCGCGGTCGGGCATTTCGTGCACGTCTACGTCGACCGCGTCACGCGCCGCCCGGTGCCCTTGCCGCCAGCGCTGCTGCAGGCGCTGGCGCCGCTGCGTTCACCGCCCGGGCACTGATTCGCGGGGCGTGGCGGCCGATTCAGCTGCCGTTCAGCCGCTTCGGCGGTGGCCTTCCTAGAATGCCGCCCGCATTACAACGCGGAGACAAATCGCATGCGCATCGGCCGAACCATCCTGGTCCTCGGGGCCAGTCTCTGCGCCGGTGCGGCGCATGCGGCCGAGGTGGACGGCGCCGCGCTGGGCGCCTGGTGGGCCGTGCCGTTCGCCGGCGTGCTGCTGTCGATCGCGCTGATGCCGCTCTTGATCCCGAAGTTCTGGCACCACCATTTCGGCAAGGTCGCGTTCGGCTGGGCGCTGGCCTTCATGCTGCCGTATGCCTTGGCGCACGGCGCCGGCGCGGCGGGCCAGGCGCTGCTGCACACGCTGCTGTCGGAGTACCTGCCGTTCATCATCCTGCTGACGGCGCTGTTCACCGTGTCCGGCGGCATCTACGTGCGTGGCAACCTGCACGGCAGCCCGGCGCTGAACACCGGGATCATGGCCATCGGCGCGGTGCTGGCCAGCGCGATGGGCACCACGGGCGCGTCGATGCTGCTGGTGCGGCCGCTGATCCGCGCCAACGACAACCGGCGGCACGTGGCGCACGTGATGGTGTTCTTCATCTTCATCGTCAGCAACATCGGCGGCTCGCTCACGCCGCTGGGTGATCCGCCCTTGTTCCTGGGCTTCCTGCAGGGGGTGGAGTTCTTCTGGACGCTGAAGCACGTGCTGCCCGAGACGCTGTTCATGGTGGTGGTGCTGCTGGCGCTCTTCTATGCCATCGACAGCTACTGGTACCGCAAGGAAGGCGTGCTGCCGGTGGACCCGACGCCCGACGACAAGCCGCGCTTCGGCATCGAGGGCGGCATCAACCTGCTGCCGCTGGCCGGCATCATCGTGCTGGTGCTGATGAGCGGGGTGTGGAAGCCGGGCATTTCCTATCACGTAGGGGGCGTGGAAGTGCCGCTGCAGCAGATCGTGCGCGACGGCCTGCTGATCGGCGTGACGCTGGTGTCGCTGGCGATCACGCCACGGGCCGTGCGCGAGGCCAACCAGTTCAGCTGGGGCCCCATGCAGGAGGTGGCCAAGCTCTTCATCGGCATCTTCATCACCATGCTGCCGGTGCTGGCCATGCTGAAGGCGGGCGAGGCGGGGGCGTTCGCCGCGGTGACGCGTGCCGTCACCGGCGAGAACGGGCAGCCGCTGCCGTGGGCCTATTTCTGGTTCTCGGGCATCCTGTCGTCCTTCCTCGACAACGCGCCGACCTACCTCGTCTTCTTCAACCTGGCCGGCGGCGACCCGCAGCACCTGATGGGCCCGCTGGCCGCCACGCTGGCGGCCATCTCGGCCGGCTCGGTCTTCATGGGCGCCAACAGCTACATCGGCAACGCGCCGAACTTCATGGTGAAAGCCATCGCCGAGGACCGCGGCATCCGCATGCCCAGCTTCTTCGGCTACATGGCCTGGTCCTTCGGCATCCTGGTGCCGCTGTTCGTCGTCGTCACCTTCATCTGGATGCGCTGACATGCCTGCCGCCAAGATCCTGATCGCGATCCCGATGTTCGACGAGGTGGTGCAGCGGCTGCGCG
>CBIHPZ010000217.1:0-6443 GCA_966211865.1 uncultured Aquabacterium sp. | reverse complement strand
AGCTGCAGGACACCTACTACGTGGTGGCGCACTTCCACTACGTGCTGGTGGCCGGTTCGCTCTACGCGCTCTTCGCCGGCGTCTACTACTGGGGGCCGAAGTGGTCGGGCGTGATGTACAGCGAGACCCGCGGCAAGATCCACTTCTGGGGCTCGTTGATCTTCTTCAACCTGACCTTCTTCCCGATGCACTTCCTGGGCCTGGCCGGCATGCCCCGCCGCTATGCCGACTACCCGATCCAGTTCACCGACTTCAATGCGGTGGCCACCATCGGCGCCTTCGGCTTCGGGCTGATGCAGGTGTACTTCTTCCTCTTCGTCTGCATCCCGATGATGCGCGGCAAGGGCCAGCCGGCACCCCAGAAGCCCTGGGAAGCCGCCGAAGGCCTGGAGTGGGAAGTGCCGTCGCCGGCCCCGTTCCACACCTTCGAGACGCCGCCCAAGCTGGACGCGACGGCGACCAAGGTGATCGGCTGACAGCCCCCACGCTGAGCGACGCGCCATGGCCCAGACCGAAGAGCAACGCAAGGCCAACCGCCGCCTGGGTTTGATCCTGGCGACAGTGGCGCTGGTGTTCGGACTGGGCTTCATCGCCAAGATCGTGCTGCTGGGGCGTTGAGCGCGATGGACCAGCCCAAGCCCGCCGCCGACGACAAGCGCCAGGTCCGCCTGCGCCGGGACAACTGGCGCATGTTCGGCAAGCTCTGCGTGATCGTCGTCGCGATGGGTGGCTTCGGCTACGCACTGGTGCCGATGTACGACACCATCTGCAGCGCGCTGGGCATCAACGTTCTAACGCTCAATGAGCGCGTCACCTCGGCGGGCCTGTCCGGCAGCCGCGAGCGCAAGCAGAGCACGCAGGTCGACTACTCGCGCAGCATCACGGTCGAGTTCGACGCCAATGCGCGTGGCCCCTGGGACTTCAAGCCCGCGCAGCGCTCGGTGCGGGTGCACCCGGGTGAACTGACGACCGTGATGTACGAGTTCCGCAACGTGCAGAACCGGACCATGGCGGCCCAGGCCATCCCGAGTTATGCGCCGATGCAGGCGATGGCGCACTTCAACAAGCTGGAGTGCTTCTGCTTCAACGAGTACGTGCTGAAGCCGGGCGAGAGCAAGACCTGGCCGGTGGTGTTCTACGTCGACCCCAAGCTGCCGAAGGACGTCACGACCATCACGCTGTCGTACACCTTCTTCGAGGTCAGCGGCAAGGTGGCGCCGAAGTCCGCCGCGGTGGCGACGCCGGAGAAGGTGCTGTGATGGCGGGCGACCTGAAGGATGCGGCCGGGCACGAGGCTTCGCAGGACGGTGCGACGGTTCGCCAGGGCTCGCCGGACCGTCCGACTGCTCGCCAGGGTTCGCTGGGCCAGACCTTCAAGGCGGTGGCGTGGTCTTTCTTCGGCGTGCGCCGGTCCAAGGATTACGCGAACGACGTCGAGAAGCTGAACCCGGTCCACGTGGTGATTGCCGGCATCGTCGGCGCGTTGGTCTTCATCGGCGGCCTGGTGCTGCTGGTGCGTTGGGTGGTTGGCAGCGGCGTGGCAGCCTGAGGCCGCTGGCCGTTCCGGAAGATTGTTAGGTTTCGAGGAGTGATCACAAGATGTCCGCAGCGACGCCCCAAGGGGTGACCCCCTACTACTTCGTGCCGGCCCCCTCGAGGCATCCGGTAACGGCCGCCATCGGCCTCTTCTTCGTGATCCTGGGCGCCGGCCAATGGGTCAACGGGCATGGCTGGGGCGCGTACTCGCTGCTGCTGGGCCTGTTGATCTGGCTCGGCACGCTGTTCCTGTGGTTCCGCGACGCCATCGGCGAAAGCCAGGGCGGGCTCTACTCCGACCGGGTGGACGTGTCCTTCCGCTGGAGCATGAGCTGGTTCATCTTCTCGGAGGTGATGTTCTTCGCCGCCTTCTTCGGCGCGCTGTACTGGGCCCGCGTGTACTCGGTGCCGATGCTGGGCGACCTGGAGCACCAGATCCTGTGGCCCGACTTCAAGGCCAACTGGCCCAGCACGGTGGCCGGCGCCACCGCGTCGCCGGCCGGCACGGTCGAGCCCTTCAGCGTGATGGGCCCGTGGCCCATCCCCACCATCAACACCGCCATCCTGCTGACCTCGGGCGCCACGCTGACGATCGCGCACCACGCGCTCATCGCCGGCCAGCGCGCGAAGACGATCCTGTGGATGTGGATCACCGTGCTGCTGGGCGTCACCTTCATCGGTTTCCAGGCCTATGAATACATCCACGCGTACCACGAGCTGAACCTCAAGCTCACCTCCGGCGTCTACGGCTCCACCTTCTTCATGCTCACCGGCTTCCACGGCTTCCACGTGTTCGTCGGCATGCTGATGCTGCTGTTCATCACCTTCCGGCTGATGAAGGGCCACTTCACGGCCGACCGGCATTTCGGCTTCGAAGGCGCCGCCTGGTACTGGCACTTCGTGGACGTGGTGTGGCTGGGCCTGTACTTCCTGGTCTACTGGCTCTGACGCTCGACAGCGACCCGCCAAACAAAACGCCGCCCGAGGGCGGCGTTTTTGCTCTTGAGTCGGGAGGGGCCCGATTGATGCGGGCTCAGCGCCCGACCGGCAGCCCCGTCGGCTGGATCCAGCCCATGCGCCAGGACAGCAGGATGAAGAGGAACAGCGCGATCGACAGCCCCACCCGCAGCGCCAGCGAGCGCGCCATCCGGTTGTCGCGCGCGCCGGTGCCGCGGTCGCGCTTGAGCATGAAGAGCCCGGCGCTGCCCAGGGCGAACAGCACCAGCACCAGCACGACGACGATCAGGATCTTCATGGCCGGGAATTATCGATGGCGATGCCGCGGCTGACCGCTTCAGCCCGCTGGCTTCGGCGCAGGCACGGCCCATCCAGGGGCCGGTGCCGCCGGGGCTGGTGCGGGGGCGTCCAGTGACCGGCAAGCGCGGGGCCCGTCTGGTGGTGCTGGCCGCGGCGGTGCTCGCCTGCGGTGTCACGGCGCGGCTGGGCGCCTGGCAGCTGGACCGGGCGCGCCAAAAGCAGCAGATCGCCGCTGACATGCAGGCCCGGCGATCGCTGCCGCCGCTGCCGGCCGAAGCACTGGCGCGCGATGAGGCGGGCTTGGCCGCGCAGCGCTACCGGGCCATCACGCTGCGCGGCCAGTGGGTGCGTGAGCACACGGTCTACCTCGACAACCGGCAGATGGACGGCCATCCCGGCTTCTTCGTCGTCACGCCGCTGCGCCTGCCCGGCGGCGACGCCGTGCTGGTGCAGCGCGGCTGGCTGCAGCGCAACTTCCAGGAGCGCGAACGCCTGCAGCCGATCGACACCCCGGCGGGCGAGGTCACGGTCACCGGGCGGGTCGTGCCGCCGCCGTCCTCGCTGTTCTCCCTGGGCGGTGCTGGCACCGGCTTGATCCGGCAAAATCTGCCGCTGGCCGAATTCGCCCGCGAAACCGGCTTGCACCTGCGCCCGCTGTCCATCCAGCAGCAGGACGGCGATTCCGCCACCCCCGATCCCTTGCAACGCCGCTGGCCGGAGCCGCAGGTCGACGTCGGCAAGCACCATGGCTACGCATTCCAGTGGTTCGCGCTGAGCGCGCTGGTGGCAGGTCTTTATGTCTGGTTCCAACTCATCATCCCGTTCCGACGCCGCCGCTCGGCTTGAGCCGGTGGGCCTGACGGTCCACTCGCTGCCCGAACCCGCGCTGGACGCGCAGGTGGGGAAACGCGGCGGCCGGCTGAAGATGCTGCTGATCCTGCTGGTGTGCGCCGCGCCGGTGGTGGCCAGCTACTTCACGTATTACGTGATCCGCCCGCAAGGGGGTGGCACGGCCTACAGCGCGCTGGTCGATCCGGCGCCGCTGCCCGCCCTCGCCACCATCGACATGCAGGGCCGCCCGGTGCCGTTGCCCAGCCTGAAGGGCCAGTGGCTGCTGGTCGTCGTCGGCCCCGCCGGCACCTGCGATGCGGCCTGCGAGAAGCGCCTGTACCTGCAGCGCCAGCTGCGCGAGATGACGGGTCGCGAGCGTGACCGCATCGACAAGCTGTGGCTCGTCACCGACGACGCGCCCGTGGCCCCGGCCCTGGCCGCCGCGCTGGCCGCCACGCCGGCGATGCAGGTGCTGCGTGCGCCGCGCAATGCCGTCGCCGCGTGGCTGAAGCCGGCTGCGGGACATGCGCTGGAAGAGCACCTGTACCTCGTCGACCCCCGCGGCGACTGGATGCTGCGCGCCCCGGCCGACCCCGACCCGGCCAAGCTCAAGCGCGACATCGACCGGCTGCTGCGCGCCTCCGCCAGCTGGGACCAGCCCGGCCGCTGACGAAGAGCAGCATGCGCACGCACAGCCGCCCGACAGGCGAATCCCGCGGGGCTGCGAGGCGGCCCCTCGCGGGACCGCGCGCCACCCTGCACAGCGCCGGGGAGGTCACATGACCGTTCCGCTGGTCGACCTCTCCCCGCTGCCGGTGCTGGCCGCCCTCGCCACGACGGTGGCCGCGCCGCCGCTGGCCTGGTGGTGGTGGCGCGGCCGCGGCGACGGCACGCGGGCGCGGCTGGCGGCACTCAGCGCGCTGCTGCTCTTCCTCACCTTCGACCTGATCGTCTTCGGCGCCTTCACCCGCCTCACCGACTCCGGCCTGGGCTGCCCGGACTGGCCCGGCTGTTATGGGGAAGCGAGTCCCGTGGCGGCGCGCGCGCAGATCGCCAACGCGCAGGCGGCGATGCCGGGCGGGCCGGTGACCTGGAGCAAGGCCTGGATCGAGATGGTCCACCGCTACCTCGCGATGGCCGTGGGGCTGCTGATCGTCGTCGCCGCGGTCGCCGGCTGGCTCAAGCGGCGCGAACTGCCGCATTCGCCCTGGTGGGGCGTGCTGACCCTGGCGTGGGTGATCGTGCAGGGCCTCTTCGGCAAGTACACCGTCACGCTCAAGCTGTACCCCGCCATCGTCACGCTGCACCTGCTGGGCGGCATGGTGCTGCTGCTCTTGCTGGTGCTGCAGCACGAGTCGTTCCGGGACCGGCCCATTCGTGGTTCAGCCGGCCCCGCCGTACCCTGGCCACGCGCCTGGATCTCCGCGGTGCTCGGCATCGTGCTGGTTCAGGTGGCGCTGGGCGGCTGGGTCAGCACCAATTACGCCGTGCTGGCCTGCCGAGGCTTCCCGACCTGCAACGGCCAGTGGTGGCCGTCGATGGACGCGGGCCACGGCTTCACGCTGCTGCGCGAACTGGGGCGCGCCGGCCACGGCGGCTACCTGCCCTTCGACGCGCTGGTGGCCATCCACATGGCGCACCGCGGCTTCGCCATCGTCGCTTCGCTGGCCGTGCTCGGCCTGGCCGCGGCGCTGTGGCGAGCAGGCGCGCCGCCTGCCCGTCGCTTCGCGCTGGCCCTGCTGGGCCTGCTCGCGGCCCAGGTGGTGTCGGGCCTCTCCAACATCGTGCTCGGCTGGCCGCTGGTTGCCGCCTTGGGCCACAGCGCCGGCGCGGCGGCACTGGTTGGTGTGCTGGGGAGCTTGTGGGCGCGCTGGCAGCACCCTGAGGCCGTCCGCACGGCTCCCGGCGCCGCCTGGCGCGCTGCCTAGAATCCCGTTCCCTCCCGATGACGCAGACCATCGCCACCCCCCTCCGGACCGCGTCCCGCTGGTCCCAGTACGTCGCGCTGACGAAGCCGCGCGTCGTGCAGCTGATCGTCTTCTGCGCGGTCATCGGCATGCTGATGGCCGAGCAGGGCCTGCCCGACCTGCGCGTGGCGGCGGCCGCCACCGTCGGCATCTGGCTGGTCGCCAGCGCCGCGGCCGCGTTCAACTGCCTGGTCGAGCAGCAGATCGACCGCCGCATGGCGCGCACCGCCTGGCGGCCCACCGCCAAGGGCGAGCTCAGCTCCACCCAGGCGCTGGTGTTCTCGGCGCTGCTGGGCGGCGCCGGCAGCGCGCTGCTCTACGTGGCCGTCAACCCGCTGACGATGTGGCTCACCTTCGCCACCTTCGTCGGCTACGCGGTGGTCTACACGGTGATCCTGAAGCCGCTGACGCCGCAGAACATCGTGATCGGCGGCGCCTCCGGCGCGATGCCCCCGGTGCTGGGCTGGGCCGCGATGCGCAACGACGTGGGTCCCGAGGCGCTGCTGATGTGCCTGATCATCTTCCTGTGGACACCGCCGCATTTCTGGGCGCTGGCGCTGTACCGGGTCGAAGACTACCGCCGCTCAGGCCTGCCGATGCTGCCGGTCACGCACGGCAGCGACTTCACGCGCCTGAACGTGCTGCTGTACACACTGGTGCTGTTCGCCGGCACGTTGCTGCCCTTCGTGATCGGCATGAGCTCCTGGCTCTATCTCGCTGCCGCCGTGGTGCTGGGCGCCGGCTTCATCGGTTACGCCTGGGGCCTGTGGCGCAGCTACAGCGACCAGTTGGCGCGACGCACCTTCCGCTACTCCATCCTCTACCTGTCGCTGCTGTTCGCGGCGCTGCTGC
>CBIHPZ010000216.1:0-6468 GCA_966211865.1 uncultured Aquabacterium sp. | reverse complement strand
TGGTGCGCTACGGCGGCACGTTCGAGCCGCTGATCATCGAGCGGGCGCAGGGCAGTTTCGTCTACGACGCCGATGGCCGCGCCATCCTCGACTTCACGTCGGGCCAGATGAGCGCGCTGCTGGGCCATTCGCACCCCGACATCGTGGCCACGGTGCGCGAGCAGATCGGCCGGCTCGACCACCTCTTCAGCGGCATGCTGTCGCGCCCGGTGGTGGACCTGGCCGCGCGCATTGCGCGCGAGGCGCCCGCCGGCCTGGAGCGCTGCCTGCTGCTCAGCACCGGCGCCGAATCGAACGAGGCCGCGCTGCGCATGGCCAAGCTGGTGACCGGCGGGCACGAGGTGGTGGCCTTTGCCCAGTCGTGGCACGGCATGACCGGCAGCGCCGCGGCGGCCACCTACAGCGCCGGGCGCAAGGGCTACGGCCCGGCGCCGGCCGGCTCGCTGGCCATCCACGCGCCCAACACCTACCGGCCGCGCTTCACCCATGCGGACGGCACGCTGGACTGGCAGCGCGAACTGGACGACGGCTTCGACCTGGTCGACCGCCAGTCCACCGGCGCGCTGGCCGCCTTCATCGCCGAGCCCATCCTCAGCAGCGGCGGCATCCTGGAACTGCCGCCCGGCTACATGGCGGCCTTGAAGGCGAAGTGCAGCGAGCGCGGCATGCTCTTGATCGTCGACGAGGCGCAGACCGGCGTCGGCCGCACCGGCCTGATGTTCGCGTGCGACCGCGACGGCGTGGCGCCGGACATCCTGACGCTGTCGAAGACCCTGGGCGCGGGCCTGCCGCTGGCGGCCATGGTCACCACCGCGGCGATCGAGGAGGAAGCGCATGCGCGCGGCTACCTCTTCTACACCACCCACGTGTCCGACCCGCTGCCCGCGGCCGTGGGCCTGAAGGTGATGGAGGTGGTGGAACGCGACGACCTGGTGCAGCGCGCCCGCGTGGCCGGCGCCCGCCTGGCCGAGGGCCTGCGGCAGCTGCAACGGCGCCACGAATGCATCGGCGACGTGCGCGGCCGCGGCCTGCTGCTGGGCCTGGAGGTGGTGAAGGACCGCGGCACCCGCGAGCCCGCCTTCGCGCTGGGCGAGGCCATCACGCGCCACTGCATGGCCCTGGGCCTGAGCATGAACATCGTCAAGCTGCCGTCGATGATGGGCGGGGTGTTTCGCATCGCGCCGCCGCTGACCGTGAGCGACGGCGAGATCGACCTGGGGCTGGAGCTGCTGGACGAGGCGATCGGGATGGCCGTGACAGGCCAGTCGACCCCGCGTTGATCCCAGTGCGCCGGCATGGCTTGCTGGCGCCACGCGGCCGTCACACCGTCGCTTCGGGCCCTAGCTTCCCTGGGTCAGGAACTGCGTGCGCGAGAAGTCGCGCGCCGCCAGGTCTTCCTCGTGGATCAGCACGTACAGCAGCCCGCTGTCGGTGCCCCACATGACGGTGTCGTCACTGTTGAGCTGCAGCAGCAGGCGCCAGGCCGTGGGCTTGGCCGGCTGCCGGCCATCGGCGAAGGCTGCGTCGAGCTCCAGGTCGTTGTGCTGCACCACGGTGGGATAGCCGCCAAGCCGGTGCGCCAGCGCCGGGCCGTCCGGCAAGGCCTCGTCAACGAACTGGCGGTAGCGCTCCAGGCGTTCGGCCGGCCATCCCTGGGCGTCGACGATCGGCGCATCGGGCTGGGGCCATTGCGCCGCGTCCGGCTGCAGGCGCAGCGGGCAGGCGGGAGCGAGCTCGCAGGCGCCATCGGGCAGGGGCAGCGGCTGGGCGGTGAGGGACGCGGTCCACACCACGCGCCAGGCGGCAGGGTTGAAGCAGTCGTCCAGCAGCACCTCGCCTTCTTCGTCCGCTGCGGCAAAGAACAGCAGGCCGCCTTCGGCCGGCCAGGCACCACCCCCGGCCTTCGCGGTGGCCGGCAAGTCGATCTGGCACAGCAGCAGCATCGGCCGGCCTTCGTGCCGCGGCCAGTCCGCTTCGTGGGCCAGGTGCGGGCGGCCGTAGAGCCGGCTCAGTCCCTTGCCGCGCGGGGAAGCACCCAGCGCCAGCGCGGGCCTGCGCAGGTCGCGCCAGGATGCATCGTCGACCCGCGCGGTGGCGCTGGCCGCCGGGCGGCCGGTGCCCGGCCGCAATGCCGGCTCCCAGGCCAGCGCGTCCAGCGAGACGGACTGCAACTCTCCGCGGTGCAGCGTCAGCCAGGCGCGATCGGTCAGCTCCTGCGCGCCGCGGTAGATCCAGCGGGCCTCGAAGCGCATGCGGTCAAGGCTCATGTCATCGCAGGGCAGCGTTTGCACCACCGCCTGCCGGCCCGCTTCCAGGTCGACCACCACCGCTTCACGGCCTGGCGCGGCACACAGCGCCAGGCGGCCGTGGGCCGTCAATGACACGCCAGCGTGGTCCTTGCGGGACATCGCGGGGAACGGCCGCAGTGCGCCCAGGCTGCCGCCGTTCTCATCGATCCACTCGATCACGCCACCCGGGTGCGACAGCAGACAGCGCTCGGCCCGCGCGGCGGCGGCCAGGTCCAGCATGTCGCCACGCGCATGCGCCGAGTTCAGCAGCGTCCGCTGGGTGCCCTCAGGCGCCGCAAGCACGCGCACCGCACTCGTCTGGTAGTCCTTGACGAACCAGGTGCCGCGGGTGAACGCGTGGCGGTCGGCGCGTGCCATCAGCTGTGGCGGCGCAGCGCGTTGCAGCAGCCCGTCGCGCAGGCACAGCAGCTCCAGGCTGCGGCCCGGCCACAGGGCGATCCAGCCACCGCCCGCGCCATGCAGCACGGCCTCGAAGGGATGGCCCGGCAGCATCGGCTGGATGTCCAGGCGCCCGCACAGCGCGTCGAGCGTCTCTTCCGCCACCACGCGGGCCGTGGGCACGTCCACCACCCGCAGCAGCTGCGGCGAGCCCAGGCCGGTGAAGAGCAGCAGCACCAGACGCTCGTCCAAGGCCACTGCGGTGCTGGGCGCCTCGCGGTAGCCGCCTTGCACGTGCTCGGCAACCCAATCAATCCGCCCGAGCACCGCCGGCACCGCACCTGCCAAGCCCGCGCGCTGGGCTTGCGCGGCCGCTGCCACCACCGGCTCGGGCAGTGCGCGCGTACAGGGTTCCAGCCGGTCGTGCACCACGCCTTGGGCGTCATGCCAGCGCGCATGGCCGTGTCTTTCAGCCGGTAGGGGCAGGGACCTGCTGCTGCCCAGGGTCAGCGCCAGCAAACCCGTGTCGCCCAGGTCGATCAGGCGTTCGAAATAGACGAGGCTCATTCGGCGGTCCTTTGGAAGCGCCGGGATTGTGAATCGCCGCGGGCAGCGTGGCAGGCGCTTGCGCAGGACGCAGGGTCGGCGGCGTCCGACAGCGCATCAGCGGAAGGGACGACAGACGGGCGGCCGGGCGGACGGTAGCGTCCCCGATCAAGTCAACACTCAGCATGGGGAACCCCGCATGAAGCTCTTCAGATTCTTCGCGCTCGGCGCGATCACGGCATTCGTGGCCGCCTGTGGCGGTGGCGGCGATGCCGAAGACCGGCTGGACCTGCGCGACCCGGTCGTGCGCTTCATCCATGCCGTGCCCGGCGGACCGGCCGTCACCCTGTACCGCGGTGACAGCGCGCAGGGGGACGCCGCCAACACCGCCTACAAGTTCGTCTCCGAGTACTACGACACCAGCAACGCCGGCGCAACGTGGAGCGTGCGCACCTCCGCCGCCCCGGCGGTCACGCTGGCCTCGGCCAGCCTCAATCCGTCCCAGGGCGACCGCTACACCTTCGTCGCCATGCCGGCGGGCGGCGGTGCGGTGTCGCTGAAGGTCATCGAGGACCCGTACAACAAGGGCCTGCTCAGCGACCGTGCCCGCGTGCGCGTGCTGCATGCCGCGCCGGCCGCGGCCGCGGTCGACGTCTACCTGCTGCAGGGCAGCCAGACCCTGGCCGCAGCCACGCCCACCGTCAGCGCGCTGTCCTACGGCAACAGCAACCCCGCCTCCGGTCACGACTCCTTGGAACTCACGGGCGGCACCTATCGCCTGGTGCTCACGGCCGCCGGAACGAAGAACGTGGTCTTCAATGCCAACAGCGTCAGCATCGGCAACAACGCCGACTGGCTGATGCTGGCCATCCCCGGCCCCACCGGACTGCCCGGCGACGTGCGGGTGCTGATCGCCCAGGGCAACGATGACGTGGATGGGGAGACGATCGAGCTGGTGTCGCAGCCCTGACCTGAAGTGCCATGCGGCGCGGCCGCCGCGCTGCGTTGCAAAAGCCGGTGGAGGCCTGGGCCGAGGCTGCGCCGGCTCCGCCGGTCGCCAAAGCCCTCAGTAAGTCTCGAGATGCAGCCGCCCCTCACGCTTCAGCGCCGCGGCCGTCGCATCCCAATCCAGCCCGTGCTGCAACGCCACGTCGCGCAGCGCCAGCACCACGCCTTCTTCCATCGCCTTCAGGCCGCAGACGTAGAAATACGCGTTCGGGTCGGCCAGCAGCGCGGCGAGGTCGGGGGCGCGTTCGCGCATCAGGTCCTGCACGTAGCGCTTGGGGCGGCCGAGTTCGCGGCTGAAGGCGAAGTTGATGTCGATGAAGTCCTTCGGCAGCGTTTGCAGCGGGCCGAAGTAGGGCAGCTCTTCCTTGGTGCGGGCGCCGAAGAACAGCAGCAGCTTGCCGCCTTCGAACTTGCCGCTGTTGCGCAGCCGCCGCCGCCATTCGGTCATCGCCCGCATCGGCGCCGAGCCGGTGCCGGTGCAGATCATCACGATGTGGCTCTTCGGATGATTCGGCATCAGGAAGCTGGTGCCGAAGGGGCCGATGACCTGCAGCTTGTCGCCCACCTTCAGGTCGCACATGAAGTTGGACGCCACGCCGCGCACCGGGCGGCCCTGGTGGTCTTCCAGCACCCGCTTGATCGTGAGTGACACGTTGTTGTAGCCCGGCCGCTCGCCATTGCGCGGGCTGGCGATGGAGTACTGGCGCGCATGGTGCGGCCGGCCGCTGGCGTCCACGCCCGGCGGCAGCACGCCGATGGACTGGCCTTCGAGCACCGGGAAGGGCATGGCGCCGAAGTCGAGCACGATGTGGTGCGTGTCGTAGTCGGTGCCGACCTCGGTGACGCGTACATTGCCGGTTACCGTCGCCGTCACGGACTTCTCCGCGGCCTTCGGGCCGTAGAGGTTGGTGTAGGCATGGGCGGCAGACCACGGCGGCAGCGTGGCGCCATGGGCCGTGGCGTTGAACGCGGGTTCCGCGCCTTCGGTGGCCACCGCCGTGTCCGGCGCCGGCACGGGTGGCGCCACCACCGGCGCATCGGTCACCACGCCGGCCTCGGCCAGCTGCTGGTTCAGGGCGTCGGCGTCCAGCTCGGCCGGCAGTTCATCCCAGCCCAGCTGCTCCTCGATGGAGTACGCGCGCACCTGCACCACCGTGCGCCAGTTGTCGATGGAGCCGGTGGGGCAGGGGGCGATGCAGGCCATGCAGAAGTTGCACTTGTCCGCCATCACCACGTAGTTGCGCTCGTCGTGCGTGATGGCGCCCACGGGGCAGGTGGCCTCGCAGGTGTTGCAGCGGATGCAGATCTCGGGGTCGATCAGGTGCTGCTTCAGCAGCCCGGCCACCGGCATGTCCATGGTCGGCTCTACCGTCTATCAGCCAAAACGCACGTAGTCGAAATCGACCGGCTGGCGGTTGATGCCCATCATCGGCGGCGCGATCCAGTTCGCGAACTTGCCGGGTTCCACCACGCGGCCCATCAGGCTGGCGACGAAGGCGCGGTCTTCGTCGCTGGGCAGCCATTCATGCTGCTTCGCGTTCCACTCGGCATCGCTCACCACGCGTCCTTCGGGCGATAGCTTGATGCCGGCCAACGCGCCGATGTTGCGGTGGAAGGCCTTGTGCGGCACCGCCAGCCGGTGCGGCAGGCCGGCTTTCTCCAGCACCTTGTTCCAGCGGCCCACGCCGGCCACCGAGTCCTTGATGAAGTCGTCGCGCAGCACCTCGTTCAAGGCGTTCAGCATCGGCACTTCCTTGTCCACCAGCTGGCCGTTCTGCACCTCCAGCACCTTGTAGGTCTGGCCCTTCAGCACGTGGTCGTCCTCGCGCTTGCCTTCCTCGAAGCGGCCCTTGAGGCCCGAGCTGTAGAAGATCGCCGCATTGCTGGACTGGTCGGCGCCGAAGAGGTCGATGGTCACCGAGTAGTGGAAGTTGAGGTAGCGCTGGATCGTCGGCAGGTCGATCACGCCGGCCGCGCGCAGCTTGTCCACGTCGTCGGTCTTCAGCTCGTTCATCACCTGCGCGGTGCGCTGGATGACGCGGCTGACGCCCGATTCGCCGACGAACATGTGGTGCGCTTCTTCGGTCAGCATGAACTTGGTCGTGCGCGCCAGCGGATCGAAGGCGCTTTCGGCCAGGGCCGACAGCTGGAACTTGCCGTCGCGGTCGGTGAAGTAGGTGAACATGAAGAAGGCCAGCCAGTCCGGCGTCTTCTCGTTGAAGGCGCC
>CBIHPZ010000215.1:0-6501 GCA_966211865.1 uncultured Aquabacterium sp. | reverse complement strand
GCAGCAACGGCGGCGTCGCCAACGCGCTGATGCTGTCGGGCATCGTGCGCAGCGACATCCGCAGCAGCATCGCCGGCGCCAGCGGCACGGCGGCCGGCATTCCGCTGCGCATCCGCCTGCAGCTGGTCAACACCGGCGCCTCCTGCGCGTCTTTGGCGGGTTATGCCATCTACCTGTGGCACTGCGACCGCGACGGCAACTACTCGATGTACTCGGCCGCCGTCGCCAACCAGAACTACCTGCGCGGCGTGCAGGCCACCGGCAGCGACGGCGTGGCCGAGTTCCTCACCATCTTCCCCGGCTGCTACGACGGCCGCATGCCGCACATGCACTTCGAGGTCTACCGCGGCACCACCACCGCCACCAGCTTCTCGAACAAGCTCAAGACCTCGCAGATCGCGTTCCCGACGGATGTCTGCACGGCCGTCTACGGCACCACCGAGTACGCCACCAGCCTGCGCAACCTCGGTCGCATGAGCTTCGCGTCGGACAACGTCTTCAGCGATGGCTACGCCACGCAGCTGGCGACGGTGACGGGCAACAACACCGACGGCTACGTCGGCACGCTGAAGGTGGGCATCGCGGTGTGAGCGAGGCGCCGGCGCCCTTCAAGGCGCCATCTCTCCTGCCGCCAGCACCCGCTGCAGCGCCATGCGCAGCTTGTTGGCATCGATCGGCTTGGTGAGGAAGTCGTTCATGCCGATCTCGGTGGCGCGCTCGCGTTCGGAGGTCAGGGCCGCGGCCGTCAGCGCGACGATGGGCAGTTGCAGCAGCGACCAGCGGGTGCGCAGCAGGCGCGTGGCCTCGTAGCCGCTCATGCCGGGCATCTGCACGTCCATCAGCACGGCGTCGAAGGGTTCACCGGCGCGGGCGGCGCGTTCCACCGCGGCCAGGGCCTGCGGGCCGTCGGCGGCCTGCGTCACCACCACGCCCCAGTGCTCCAGCATGGCCACGCCGATCATCATGTTGACGGCGTTGTCCTCCACCACCAGCACGCGTGCGCCGCGCAGCGGGTCGTGCTCCAGCGCGCCATGGGCGCTGGAGGCCTCCAGCGCGTCCACCGCCGGCAGCGGCAGCTCGGCATGGAAGCAGCTGCCGCGGCCGGGCGCGCTGCTGACGCCCACCTGGCCGCCCATCAGCTCGGCCAGCTCGCGGCAGATGGACAGGCCCAGGCCGGTGCCGCCGAACTGCCGGGTGATCGATTCGTCGGCCTGCGTGAAGGGCCGGAACAGGCGCGCCTGCGTCGCCTCGTCGATGCCGACGCCGGAGTCGTGCACCTCGAAGCGGATCCAGTCTTCCAGGCCGTGCAGGTCCAGCGCCGCGCGACGCGCCGGCGCACCTGCCTGGCCGCTCTCTTCGGATGTTGGCATCGCCTCGGGGGCCGCCTTCACCTCCGCCGGCAGCAGGCGCCGCACCACCAGGCGCAGCGTGCCGCGTGCGGTGAACTTCAGCGCGTTGTGCAGGAAGTTGGCCAGGATCTGCCGCACGCGCAGTTCGTCGCCGCGCACCAGCGGCGGCAGGCGCGGGTCGATGTCGACCTCGAAGTTCAGCCCGCGGCTGTCGGCCAGCGCTTCATAGGCCTGCTGCAGGCCGTGCAGCAGCTCGGGCAGGTCGAAGGGCGCGGCCTCCACCTCGAGCTTGCCGGCCTCGATCTTCGACAGGTCCAGGATGTCCGAGATGATGGCCGACAGCGTTTCCGCGCTGGCGCCGATCTGCTCCAGGTAGTGGTGCAGGCGGCCGGGCTCCACGCCCGGCATGCGCGCCAGCCGCGCCAGGCCCACCAGGCCGTTCAGCGGCGTGCGGATCTCGTGGCTGGTGTTGGCCAGGAAGGCGCTCTTGGCGCGGTTGGCGGCTTCGGCCTCGTCGCGCGCGCGGGACAGCGCGGCCTCGTCCTGGCGCTGGGTGGTCACGTCCTCGGCGATCCAGATGGTGCCGTTCTCGCCCGGCGCGTTCGGATCGATGGCCTTGGCCCGCATGCGCACGATGAAGGTGCTGCCGTCGCGCCGCATGGCGGTGCGCTCGAACTCCACCTGCTCGCCCTTGCGCAGCTGCGCGCCCACCGCGCGGCCCAGTTCGCCGTAGGCCTCGTCGCTGGGCCACACCACGCGGCCGGGCTGGCCCACCAGCGCGCCGGGCGGCCAGCCGTACATCTGCTCGAAATGCGGGTTCACCATCACGAAGTTGCGCTCGCGCGTGAAGGCGATGCCCACCGAGGCGTTGTCCAGGATGGCCTCGCGCTCCAGCCGGGTGCGGCTGCTTTCGGTGATGTCGCGGGCGTTGATGACCAGGAAGGCGCGGCCGTCGCGCGCGAAGCGCGCCGCCGACACCAAGAGCGGCACCACGCGGCCGTCGCGCGAGACGAAGTCGATCGGCACGTCCTGCACCGCGTCGCTGCGCGCCAAGGCCTGCGTCAGCCGCTGGCGGTCTTCCACCGAGCGCCAGATGCCGATCTCCAGCGCGCTGCGGCCGACCACCTCGGACGCCTCGTAGCCGGTGAGCCGCGTGAAGCTGGGGTTGACCATCTCGTAGCGGCCGGTGCCGAGGTCGGTCAGCGTGATGACGTCCGGGCTCATCGACACCACCTGCGACAGCAGCGCCTCGTAGCGCTGCTCGGTGGCCAGCAGCGCCTCGCGGGCGCGGCGCTCGGCGGTGACGTCGCGCGCCACGCCCCAATAACCCGCAAAGCGCGCGTCCGCGTCAAAGCGCGGGTCGCCGCTGACCAGCAGGTGGCGCGGGCGCTCGGCGCCGGGCGGCTGCCACTGCAGCTCGACGTCGCGGAAGGGCTCGCGCGCTTCCATGTCGGCGCGCAGCAGGTCGAGCAGCTGCTCGTCGAAGTGCAGCTCGGGCTGTTCCCACGGCGGCCGGCGCGGCAAGGCCGGCACGGGCACGAACTGGCCGCTGCCTTCGCGCTGGGACACGTGCATGAGGCGCATCGCCTCGTCGGTTTCCCAGTAGGCCGAGGCGGCGATGCCCAGCAGGCCCTGGAAACGGCGTTCGCGCTCGTCGGCCGCGTGGCCGTGCGCCCGCACCAGCCGCCGCACCAGGTGGCCCGCACCGGCGCCGACGGCGAAGGCGCCGACCAGCACCACCAGGCGCCCGGGCAGCGGCGGCATGCCGCGGGCACGCCAGTCCGGCACGATGCCGGCCCATTCCGCCACCGCCAGCAGCAAGGCCACCGCCACGGCGGCCACCGTGGCCAGCAGGCCCTGGAAGCGCTCGGCCACCACGCAGGCCAGCGACACCATGAGGACCAGGTACAGCATGCCCGGCGCGCTGATGCCGGTGCCGTTGAGCAGGGCCGACGAGCCCACCACCACCACCGCGCCCAGGGCCACCGCCAGCATCGCGCGCTGGCCCTGTCGGCCGTTCAACCGCGTGGCGGCCAGGCTGCCGGCGCCCAGCGCGGCGTAGGCGCCCAGCAGCAGCGCCAGCGCGCCCGTGGGCAGTGCCGGTGGCCGCAGCAGGTGGTTGAGGCAGGCGATCAGGGCCGCGGCCGCCGCGGCGTAGAAGAAGGTCTTGAGGATGGCGGCCCGCAGGGCCTGGTGGGCTTGGGTGTCGGGCGGCACGCCGGGGGCGCTCCTGTCGCCGGACAGTGTGTCAGCTTCCATGCGGGCTGCCCCTCGGGGCTTGTGCGGGCCCCGGCACCATCGTTCAGGCGCGCGCGGCGGCCAGCTGGCGGCGGGTCGCGTCGGCCGCGGCCCGGGCGGCGGTGGCGAAGTCGTCGCCCGACGAGGCGTAGAGCACCGCGCGCGAGGAGTTCACCGCGATGGGGCCGGTGGTGCCGGCCGCGCTGCCGCGCCAGCCGGCGCGCACGGTGGCCTCCGCATCACCGCCCTGCGCGCCGACGCCGGGGATCAGCAGCGGCAGCGTGGGCGCCAGCTCGCGCACGCGGGCGATCTCGGCCGGGAAGGTGGCGCCGACGACGAGGCCCAGCCGCCCGTCGCGGTTCCAGGTGCCCGCGGCCAGCCGCGCGATGTGCTCGTACAGCAGGCTGCCGTCGGCGAGCTTCTGGGCCTGCAGGTCGCTGCCGCCGGGGTTGGAGGTGCGGCACAGCAGGATCAGGCCCTTGCCGTCGTAGGCCAGGTAGGGCTCGATGGAGTCGAAGCCCATGAAGGGGCTGAGCGTGACCGCGTCGGCCTGGTAGCGCTCGAAGGCCTCGCGCGCGTACTGCTGCGCGGTGCTGCCGATGTCGCCGCGCTTGGCGTCCAGGATCACCGGCACCTCCGGCGCCACGCGGCGGATGTGCGCCGTCAGCCGCTCCAGCTGGTCTTCCGCCCGGTGCGCGGCGAAGTAGGCGATCTGCGGCTTGAAGGCGCACACCAGGTCGCGGGTGGCGTCGACGATGGCGGCGCAGAAATCGAAGATGCGCGTCGCGTCGCCGCGCCAGGCGCCGGGGAACTTCGCAGGCTCGGGGTCGAGGCCGACGCAGAGCATGGAGTCGTGGCGGCGTTCGGCGAGGGTGAGCTGGGCGGTGAAGTTCATGGAGTTCGGCGGCGGGAGGCGGGTGGAGCGTGATTCTGCGGCGAAGGCCCTGCGCATTGTCTGCGGGCCGAAGCGGAGGGGAATGCCGCTTCGCCAGCGGCTGCCGCGTGCCGACGCGTTGGTGTAGCAGGTGATCCGACCTGCGGGAGGAGCCCCCGTTCGAGGGGAGCGCCCGCGGCGGCGATGCCTGCCGCCTGTGGCCCAATGCGGCACCGGTTGCGCCTAATTCACAAAATGAGTGTCAGTCCGCTGCGTCTCCCTTTGCTTCGCCGCCTGGCCGCCGTGGCGCTGATCGCTGCGGCGCAGGCCTGCGCCGCCGCTCCGGTTCAGACGCCGCGGGAAGCGGTTCAACGGGCCGCTGCCGCCATCGACAGGCACCAGCTGACGAGCCTGCGCCTGGCGTGCCTCTCGCTGATCGCCAGCGATGCGAAGGGGTTCTTCGACGTGGACGTGCGCGAACGGCATACGCCGGCCTGCGGCGGTGATCCGCTGACCGGGCCGCGCTTGTTCACCGTGCGCATCCGCAAGCGCGACGGGCGGATGACCAGCGACGTCTGCGACGGCGTGTACTACCGCCCGCTCAAGCGCAAGCCCAGCAAGGGCGGGCGTTGCCCATGAAGGGCGGTGTGGCGGTGCTCAAACGCCCGCGGCCAGCTGCGCCGCCAGGCCGGTGTAGCCCGCCGGCGTCATCGCCAGCAGCCGTTCCTTGTCGGCCGCGGGCAGGGCCAGGCCGTCGATGAAGCCCTGCATCAGCTCGCGCGTCATCGGCTGGCCGCGGGTGAACTTCTTCAGCTGCTCGTAGGGCTCGGGCAGGCCGTGGCGGCGCATCACGGTCTGGATGGCCTCGGCCATCACTTCCCAGGCGTTGTCCAGGTCCGCGGCCAGCGCGCCTTCGTTCACCTGCAGCTTGTCCAGGCCGCGCGCCAGCGAATCCAGCCCCAGCACCGCATAGCCCAGTGCCACGCCCATGTTGCGCAGCACGGTGGAGTCGGTCAGGTCGCGCTGCCAGCGGCTGATGGGCAGCTTCTGGCTCAGGTGCGCCAGCAGCGCGTTGGCGAGGCCGAAGTTGCCCTCGGCGTTCTCGAAGTCGATCGGGTTGACCTTGTGCGGCATCGTCGACGAGCCGATCTCGCCCGCCTTGGTCTTCTGCTTGAAGAAGCCCAGCGACACATAGCCCCACACGTCGCGCGACCAGTCCACCAGGATGGTGTTGGCGCGCGTCACGGCGTCGAACAGCTCGGCCATGTAGTCGTGCGGCTCGATCTGGATGGTGTACGGGTTGAAGCTGAGGCCCAGGCGCTGCTCGACCACCTTGCGGCTGAAGGCGGGCCAGTCGACCTCCGGGTAGGCGGCCAGGTGGGCGTTGTAGTTGCCCACCGCGCCGTTCATCTTGGCCAGCAGCGCCACGCCGGCGATGCGCGTGCGCGCGTGGTCGAGCCGGGCCACCACGTTGGCGATTTCCTTGCCCACGGTGGTGGGGCTGGCGGTCTGGCCGTGGGTGCGGCTCAGCATCGGCAGCGCGGCCAGGTTGTGGGCCATGGTGCGCAGGCGGGTGATGACGCCGTCCAGCGCCGGCAGCAGCACCTGCTCGCGCGCGGCCTTGAGCATCAGCGCGTGGCTGGTGTTGTTGATGTCCTCGCTGGTGCAGGCGAAGTGCACGAACTCGGCCGCCGCCTCCAGGTCGGCATGGCCCTTGAAGCGGGCCTTCAGCCAGTACTCCACGGCCTTGACGTCGTGGTTGGTGGTCTTCTCGATGTCCTTGATGGCGCGGGCGTCGGCTTCGGAGAAGCGCAGCACCAGCGAACGCAGGTAGCCGCGCGCCACCTCGCCCAGCGGCTTGAACTCGGCGAAGCCGGCGTCCGACAGGGCGATGAACCATTCGACCTCCACCTGCACGCGGCGGTGCATCAGGCCGAATTCGGACATCAGCGGGCGCAGCGCATTGAGCTTGGCGGCGTAGCGGCCGTCCAGCGGCGACAGGGCGGACAGGGTGGAGAGCGTCGACATGGGCGGACTCGA